>NZ_KV805723.1:38298-53451 GCF_001811625.1 Globicatella sp. HMSC072A10
CGTCGGCCTACCACCGCACAATTGAAGTTGACAAGAAGTAGAAAATTCAATAGTCTCCGCTTCGTCGGCCTACCACCGCACAATTGAAGTTGACGAGAAGTAGAAAATTTAATAGTCTTCGCTTCGTCGGCCTACCACCGCACAATCAAATTAGTATTTCTTTAATTCTTATGTAAAAACTTCTCACCGATGATGTTATAATTAACGAGCCATTACTTGACAGAAGTTCTCCACTATATGTCTCTTCTCTAGTTTAGCATACTTTGCAACATTTACTATTTGCTCATTTTTTATTCGTCATTTTATATCATCAATTAAAATTAATTATGGTTGATAGTTCTACTAAGGCATTTATTTGCCAGCTTCCTCTTCTAATTGACGTTTTATTTCATCCCAATCAATCTCACGACCTTTGGCATAATATTGACGGTCGTACTCACCGATTTCTCGCACTACGTGACAAGGATTGCCATAGGCAAGAGAATTAGCGGGCACATCTTTTGTCACAATACTACCGGCACCGATAACACTATTATCACCTATTTTAACCCCCGGCATTACCATTACGCCCGTACCTAACCAACAGTTTTTGCCAATATGAATCGGTAAATTGTATTGGTAAGCATGGGATCTTAAACCGGAATCGATGGGATGAGTGGCAGTCGATAAAACCACATTAGGTGCTAGCTTTGTATTGTCACCAACATAGATATGGTTATCGTCCACGCATGTTAAATTAAAATTAGCATAAACATTTTTGCCAAAATGAACATTATGTCCACCCCAATTGGAATGAAATGGCGGTTCAATATAACAACCTTCACCAATTTCAGCAAACATTTCTTTTAGTAAAGCAGCTCGTTTCTCACCTTCAGTAGGACGCGTTTGATTATAATCGTATAATAATTCTAAACATTGAAGTTGTTGGTCCATAATACTTGAAACATTCGGTAAATATAATTCTCCTGTATGTAATTTTTCTTTCATTTTAAAACACCTCTACCTATCGTTACTTTTTCATCATATCATTCTTTGGAATTGCTTTCAATAATTCTAAAGGTTATCTATTGCATCACTGTTTTTTTGATGTTATATTGTAAAGTAATAAAATAATTAGAATTTGGAGAGAATTATGTTAAAAAGAAAGAACTTTTTTGCTCTATCCCTAATGTCATTTGGGATATTCTTTGGAGCAGGTAATTTAATATTCCCACCTTCAGTAGCACAATTAGCAGGAAGCAATATTTGGTCAGCTTATTTTGGTTTTTTAATAACAGCCGTTATTCTACCGATTTTAGGTATTATTACGGTCGCCAAAACCGATGGACTGTTAAACTTAGGTCGTAAAGTAGACCCGATTTTCGCTTATATTATCACCATTGGTATTTTATTAGCGATTGGTCCAGGACTTGCTATTCCAAGAACTGGCAGTACCTCCTTTGAAATGGCCATTAAACCTTGGTTAAATAGTGAGATGTCTACCACAATGCCACTCATTTTATATTCAGCTGTTTATTTTGGTCTAGTAGCACTTCTTTGCTGGACGCCCAATAAAATTATCGATCGGATTGGACGGTTTTCTACGCCGGCACTATTAGTTTTAATTTTATTATTGACAACTTTAGCTTTTACTCATCAACAACCGACACTTTTAGAGCCTTCCCATGGTTATGAAAAAGCCGCTTTTACAACTGGTTTCTTATCAGGTTATAATACTTTAGATACTTTAGCGGGATTAAATTACGGATTACTCATCGTGACAGCAGTACGTAATCTTAAAGTAGATGAATCAAAAGTCGTGAAAATAGCAACTAAAGCAGGTATTGTTGCCGGTGTGGTATTAGCACTTGTTTATTGGTGTTTAACGATTATTGGTCAATACGGTGCAGGAAAGGTAGAAGTTGGAGCCAATGGAGCCAATATTTTAGTGGCGGCCTCTACTTTACTTTTAGGTAAATTTGGCACGCTTGTTTTAGGTATCATCTTTGTATTGGCTTGTTTTAATACTTGCGTAGGTTTAATTACGTCCATTTCACAATTTTTCCATCGTATTTTACCACAATTGAGCTATCATACTTATGTGATAATTTTAACTCTATGGAGTTTTGCTTTAGCTAATATTGGTTTGGATGGCATTTTAACTTATTCAATCCCTATCTTAGTATTGCTTTATCCGATTGCGATTACGCTAATTATTTTAACCTTAACGGATAATTGGCTTCATCACAGTCAACTAACCTATCGTATCATTGCCTATGTTGTTAGCTTTATTAGTATCATAAATTCTTTAGTTAGTATGGGGATTAAAATACCAATCTTAACCGCATTAACTGAGGCTTTGCCGCTGGCTGATCAAGGTCTCAACTGGATGTTACCAGTCATTATTCTAATAATCATGGCTTATTTTACGACTAATCGTCAAGCTGTTCCTAACTAATTTGGCAAAGGTCAACCCTTAACAAAACGAATGAACTGCCCCCTTTCAAATAGACTGAGAGCAGTTCATTTATTTTTTTATATTAACACAGCATTGAGCTGCATAAAAAATATCGTATTATCCTATTTTATGCTTACTCAACACTATGTGAGGAGAGCGGCACTATGAAGTATTTTATCTTCTACCCGACTCCCTTTTAGGAGTGAGACAAAGTAAAGTAATTATGATCTATTAGCGCGTTTAGCAAGCTTTTCTTCTTTGCGACGTTCGAGTACTGATGATAATAATCGACTGAATTGCACTACCAATAGAAACATTGTAACGTATGTTTGAAGTTTTTCGAATTTAACTTTCATTTATATCACCTTTCTTTTATTTGCGTGTTGAGCCTCTTTCAATAATTTTATGTGGTAATAATACATTGCGCTCTTCAATCTCTTCTTTAGCCATGATTTTGGTTAATAGACGCATTGCGACAGCCCCTAAATCATATAATGGTAATTGAATAGATGTTAATTTAGGTCGGACAATTTGGCAATAAGTTGAGTTATGGCTTGTAATAATTTCAAAATCTTCAGGTACTTTCATCCCGTGATCTTGCAATGCATTTAATAAGGCTACTGCTACTACGTCATCACCTACAACAGCAGCTGTTGCGCCGGTTGCCTGGATTTGACCATATAAATCTTCACCTGAATCAATATCAAAATCGCCTTGAATGACTAAGTCTGGATCAAATTTTACCTTATGTTTTTTCAATGCTTCTTTATAGCCGACCAAATAATAGTTTTTGTTAATTTCATATTCAGACGGTCCAGTAATGAGCGCGATTTTTTTGTTGCGTTCTAATAACATTTCAGTTGATTCTCTCACTGCATCTAAATAACGAATATTGATTGTGGAGAATGCATCACCTTCAGCAACAGTTCCGGCTAACACTACTGGCGTTGAAGTACGTTCAATTTCTGCACGTAATTTTGGTGCGATTGAATTGCCTAAGTAAACTATTCCATCTACTTGTTTAGCTAATAAAGTATTAAATACCGATACTTCTTTATCAGGATTTTCATCAGAGTTTGCTAAAATAATATTATATTTATACATGACTGCAATATCATCAATCCCACGTGCTAGCGAAGAGAAGAATACATTGGATACACTTGGAATAATAACTCCAACTGTTGTTGTTCTTTTACTTGCTAACCCTCTAGCCACCGCATTTGGACGATAGTCTAAACGTTCAATGACTTCGTTAACTTTTTTACGAGTTGCTGGTTTTACATTCGGATTCCCATTGACAACTCGAGATACTGTAGCCATTGAAACTCCTGCTTCACGTGCAACATCATAAATTGTAATTGTTTGTTTTTCCATCAGAGTTTCACTCCCGTTATTATTATTTTGAAACTAATGTACCATAAATTTTCAACGATTGCAAGCGTTTCATTTACATTTTTTCATTATCTTAATACTCTCTCTATGAAAGTTGCTTTTTTGTTAAATGTTTTCTTGAAAATAAAACAAAGGGACTGAAAATATTTTCAATCCCTTAAACTTCAAATATTATTCTTGAATTTCTTCCACTTTTTCAGAAACTTCGTGCTCAATTTCTTCTGCTTTATCAGCAACTTCGTGTTTAAATTCTCCTGCTTTATCAGCAACATCCTCCGATAATTCTTCAGCAAATTCTTGAGCTTTTTCTTCTGCTTGATTCACTTCGATTTCGATATCATTGGTTAATTCATCTAATTGCTCTTCTTTTTTAGCAACAAACTTTTTACCATCTTCTTTTAATTCATTAAATTGATTTTTTAAATTTTCTGCTGTTAATTGAACATTTAGCATAATATCTTCCGATTTTTCACTTGCTACTTCTGCTGCAGAATCATACATTTCTACACCACGTTCAACTACTGTATCTTTATAATCACGTGCACGGTCGATTAATTTATCCACATCTTTGCTAACAGATTTACGTAATTCATCACCCGATTTTGGAGCATATAATAATGCTGTCAATCCGGCAACTGCTGCACCCAATAAGGCACCTAAAACAAATCCACTATTATCTTTTTTAGCCATGATATTTCACTCCTTCGCTTATCGTAATTTCGCCTGCTGTAGAAGAAGGCTTGCGGTTTCTAATTGATTCTAATTCTTCTTCAATTGCTGTTTTTGGGGTAGTTACTGGTACTGGTTCTTCCACAACTACTTTTTCTTGTTTACCTGGTGAAACAAAGTCTTTTACTTTTGTTAATGACTTAATGTTTCTTTGTAATCTTTGTGTCTTTGAAGGTTTCTTTCTACCAATACCACTTAAAAAATTATTAGCGGTATCTTTGGCAGAGACATTAATTTCTGACACTGTTACGCCTAAATCACCAACTGCTGTGAATAAAGGATCAATCTTGCTAACTTTACCATTGACATCATCCATTAGTGAATTGGTTTTATTCAATAGTCCTTCGACTTCGATTGAAAGACCATCAACATCCTTCGTCACGACATCGATCGTCGTATTCACTTTTTGAATGGTATTTTGTAATTCTGCAATTAATTTTGGTATTTTAAGCAGACTGATGATAAGAACAATTACAAGTGCAGTAAATGCCAAGGCCGCAATAATTGCAGCTATTCCTGCTAAATCCATATGACAATCATCTCCAGTTCTTCAATTTTGATATATATTAAATATAGCACGATTCCGCTTCCAACTCAAATGATAACACTTTGCTTTCATCTTATTTTCAAAAAGACCAACGCGAAAAAATATGTTATGATAATATAAGAGGAGTGTGAGTTATGTTAAATCAAACCGACCAATGGTTCCAAACATTTATTAAAACACAGTGGGAAGAAAGAGCCACTGAAGTCTTAATCATTATTTTTCAACTAATCTTAACCTATGTGCTCTTTTTACTCATTAGGGCGTTTATTAATCGGATTTTTAATTATAAAATTCAAGAAATGATTATTGCTAAACATAAAAACACTTCCCTGCAAAGGGTGAATACTTTAGCAAAAGTAACTAAAAATGCCTTGAGTTATTTATTATACTTTTTCTTATTTTACACTATATTATCAATTTTAGGGTTTCCGGTTGCCACTTTAGTGGCCAGCGCCGGAATTGCCAGCTTTGCTTTTGGGATGGGCGCCAAAGAATTTGTTACTGATGTTATCAATGGTTTCTTTATTATCTCAGAAGGTCAATTCGACGTCGATGAAGTGATTGAAATTCCCAATAAAGGGATAAAAGGAACCGTAAAATCAGTGGGTATCCGTTCAACTACTCTTTTAACACCAAGTGGGCAAGTTTACTATATTCCAAATCGTGAAATTAATATTGTGTCTAATTTAAGTCGAGAGAATGTTGGCATGGCAATTGAATTACCCATTTCTACGACTACTAATCTCGCATTATTAATGCAAATCGTTGAACGTGAAACAGCTCGTATTAAAGAGCAATATGCAGAATTTTTGCAAGATGAGCCGAATATTATCGGTCTAACCAAAAATGATAACCAAACATTTAGTTACCAGATTTTTTTCAAAGTAACCAATGGCCAACAATTTAAACTCAAGAGTAAGTTTTATGAACTGTATTTAACAGCGCTCAATGAAGAAATGACCAATGGTGTTAGTTTGAATAGTGGTGAGATTAGAGTGTACCAGCAAAAGGTTACACCATCATAATATAAATAAACCTCAAGTTTGATTAGGAGTCGCTACATCAATAGTATGAAGACTGCCTTCGAAACTTGAGGTTTTTATATTTATGATCGCTTGAACTCATTTTGAGTCATCGCTCATAGGTTTATTTTTAAGGTCATTCATTAACAAACTTGAACATCAAAATGGCACCTGCTACACCAACATTTAACGACTCTGCTTGTCCAGGCATCGGAATATAGATTGATTGATCAGCTAATTCAATTAGACTCTGATTAACGCCTTGTCCTTCATTCCCAACAAGAATAGCTAATGCGGTCGCTTCATTTACCTCAACTTGACGATAGTCAATCGCTGATTGATGTAAAGCTGTTGCTAATACTGTGGTGCCTTGTTGTTGTGCTTGGGTAATCCATTCGTTTAAGTCTGCTTGAATAATCGGTAAATGCCATAATGACCCTTGAGTCGAACGAATCACTTTATCGTTATAGACATCAACCGTTCCGGTGCCTAATATAATCGCATCGTAATTTGCCGCATCAGCCGTCCGAATTAAGGTGCCAAGGTTACCTGGATCTTGAACCGCGTCAACCAACAAAATACGCTTAAATTCTTTGGTTATTGCGGTCGGCTTACTTCCCATTTCGATAATCGCAAAGATGCCTTGCGTCGTCTCTGTTTGACTTAATTCCGCCAAACAATTATCAGCTAATAAAACTTCTTCAGCTGAATGCTTCATTTTAAAAGGTTTATTCTTTGCTAAATAGTGCTCTGAGTAAATCAAATACTTTATTTTCGCACCTGATTGCAATGCTTCTTCAATTAAATGAATGCCTTCAATCATATATTGTCCACTTTGTTTTCTACCTTTAGTGGTTGCTAATTTACGCCATTGTTTTAATTGGGCATTTTGCTTTGAAGTAATTTTTAACATAGCTTATCTCGTTAAGCGATAGATGGCTTCAGCATAAATCGCTGTAGCACGTAATAAATCATCAATCGCTAAAAACTCATTTGCTTGATGCATTGTATCAATTGAATCTGGGAATAAGGCTCCATAAGCGACCCCTCGTGGCATTAAACGACCATAAGTACCGCCACCAATCGACATTTCATGACCTTCTAAACCAGTTTGATTAGTATAAACATCGAGCAATGTTGCGACTAATGGATCATCCGCTGGCACATAATGAGGTTCTTTGCTTTCTCCGACTGTTAAGTTAAATTGATATTTTGTTAAAGCATTGGTAAATTTCTCAGACATCATCGCTGGTTCTGTCCCTTCAGGGAAACGGAAGTTTAATACAATGCGACCGCCATCTGCTTCATTAAAGGACACAATCCCCACATTCATACTAACATCGCCCATTACCTCATGATGGTGACTAACCCCTACTTTTTCTGCTTTGAAATCTTGATGTAATTCTGTTGCTAAAGCAGTGATGAAATCTTGTGCTGCTTGATTACTAAAGGCAAATTGATTTAAGAATACAGCTAAATAAGTCGCCGCATTATGCCCTTTTTCAGGAGTAGAACCATGAGCCGCTTTTCCTATTAATTTAAATTCAGCAACGCCATCATGCCATTCTGCATTTCCAGACAATTGATGCTCATTGACAAATGTCGCAAATTGTTCGGTGACAGTATTATCTAAACCTTTAACCGTCGCGGTCACATCTTGGATGACCATATTTTCACGTAAGCCACCTTCAAAATTCACTAAAGTAACATCGCCTTCAGTGGGTTCAGATTTAAAATCTAAATAAAAACTAACATTACCTTTTTCCCCATTGATAATCGGGAATACCGCATCTGGTGAGAAACCAAAATCAGGCATTTCCGCATGTTGGAAATAATAATCCATACATTGCCAGCCACTTTCTTCGTCTGTTCCGACAATTAAGTGAACTCGCTTATTAAAGTCATAACCTAATTCACGCAATAATTTAATGGCAAAATAAGCTGCAACTGTTGGCCCTTTGTCATCACTTGAGCCACGAGCATAAATACGATTGTCTTTAATGACCGGTTCAAATGGATTTGTTTCCCACCCCGTACCGACAGGAACCACGTCCACATGACCTAAAATTCCCATTAGTTCTTCTCCTGAACCTACTTCGATACGACCAGCCCATAGTCCAAATTGTTTGGTTTGAAAACCATCTTCTTGAGCCATTTTCATAAATTCTTCTAAAGCAGCTTTAGGACCAGGTCCTACTGGTGCTTCGTCCGTTGCTTTATCATCTTCTCTAACTGAAGGAATACGTAATAATCTAAATAAATCTTCAAATAATGTTTCTTTTCGGTTTTCAACTTCTTGTAACCAATTTACCATTTTTTCTTCAACTCCTATTCAATTCCAAAATCTTCTAAAAGTGTCCATTCGTCTTTATTCAAGGGTCTATATTCTCCAATAGGTAAATCATCTGGTAAGATTAGCGGTCCCATTGAAAGACGTTGTAATTGAATCACTTCACAATTAATTTTTTCACACATTCGTTTTACTTGGTGGAATTTTCCTTCATGAATCACGACTTCAATTCGGGATTGATTTTTTGCTTCATCAACATTAAGAATCGTTAATTGACTTGGTTGTGTCACGAAATCACCTAAATCTAAACCTTTAGCAAATTTATCAATGTCTTTTTCCTCTACAATCCCATTTACCAAAGCAAAATAACGTTTGGGTACTTCACGCTTAGGTGACAGTAATTGATGAGCTAATTGTCCATTGTTCGTTAATAACAATAAACCTGTTGTATCAATATCCAAACGCCCCACAGGAAATAAATCCAAGTGGGCGTAATCTGGACCTAACCAATCGATAACTGTTTCATGATAATGATCTTCGGTGGCACTAATAATTCCTTCTGGTTTATTCATAATGTAATAGTGGTATTTCTGATACTGGACTACTTGCCCATCAACTGTCACCACATCATTTTCGATATCAACCTGAAAGCCTACTTTCTTAATAGTTTGACCATTGATATCAACCCAGCCATTGGTAATTATTTGCTTTACTTCTTTGCGTGTACCATAACCTGTATGAGCTAATAATTTATCTAGTCTCATTAGAACATTCTCAACTTATCTTGTAATGCTCGATGACGTTCACCAATTAATAAAGATAATTTACCAAATAGTGCGAGTACCCCGAAGTAAACAAAGGCCGCAAAGGTAACTACTATTAAGATTTTAACAAATGTAAGAATACGTCCTACTGGACCAAATAATAAGTCAAGTGAACTATTCCATAACCAAGCTGAAACAGTCATTAATAAAGTGGCTGAATAAATAATGATAATATTTGGTAACATGCCTTTAAAGTCTAAGTGAACCAGTTCATTTAATTTCCAAATAGTTAAAATGCAAGTCACTAAGAAACCTAGTAAGGTTGCGATCAAAGCACCGTGAGCATTTAACCAAGCAACTAATGGAAATTGTAAAGTCAATTTCACAGCCAAACCAACTAATAAGTAGCGAATAGCTGCTCGACGATAATTCATCGATTGAATAATAGTAGAAAGGATCGTATAAGCACCTAAAATAATACTTAAAACAGAGGCTGTTACTAATAATGATGGACCCGCTTCGTGACCATAAGGATAGAATAATTGGTACATATTATTAGCAATACTTGCCATTCCAAATGCTGCTGGTGACATCACTAATAAGAATAGTATCGAAATTTTTTCAATCAATTCTGCAGTTTTACCTTCTTCATGGTTGGCATAAAGCTTCGTAATTAATGGAATCGATGATAGTGACATGCCCACTGCAATCGAAATAATAATCATAATTAATTTATCGACGTCTAAGTTCATGACACCAAACAATTCACTAATATCACTTAATAACATAGTTGAGGTGCTTTCTAAAATGAACTTAAAAGTGATTTGGTCAATGAATTTCGCGATAATGATACCTGATCCTAAAAGGATAAACGGAATACTATCTTTTAATAAAATCATTAAACTCGCTTTAAAGTCTAAGGTATCGGCATCGTCTTCTTCAGCTGTTTCAATTAATAAGTTAATTGCTCCACGACGTTGGAAGTATAAGAACACCAGATAAATTAATGATAAGACTGCTCCTACAAAAGCGGCAAAGGTAGAATGTGCTACTGCTTTGGTAACATCGCCGTCAAGCATCTTCATAATCGCATACGTTGCTGCTAACATGTAAACTACGCGTGCAATTTGTTCTAAAATTTGAGAAACGGCTGTTGGTACCATATCACCAAATCCTTGAAAATAGCCACGTAATAAACTCATCACTGGTAGTATTAGTAACGCCGGTGCTAATGAACGAATCACCACAACCGCTGCTTGCGGATTATCAGTTGAGGAAATCCCCGCTATAAATGGCGCTAAAATGAATAATAATCCACCCGATACTAAACCAGATATTAACATCACTAATAAACTATTTTTGAAAATTTTATCAGCTGACTTATATTGTTTTTGTGAATGATAGTAAGCCATTTGTTTTGCAATCGCACTCGGGAAACCTGCTGTCGAGATGGCTAAGAATAGCGCATAAGGATTATACCCAATCCCATATAATACATTGGCGGTCGTATAACTTGTACCAAACCAAGTACCCCAGGGAATCACATATAAAGCACCTAAAATTCTAGAAATAATATTTCCGGCTGTTAACCAAGCCGTCCCTTTAACGAAAGATGCTGCTTCTTCCTGAACATCGTTTTCAACTAAATCATCATTTACGATGGTTTCATCTAATACTGAATCCGTTAAAATAGGCCCTTCAAATGATTGTGTTTGTTGAGCAATCTGCTCACTTACTGCTTCAATATTTTCAGTGGAAGTGTCCGCTAATACTTTACCTACCGAATCGTTTGTCGATTTAACAGTCGCTTCGCCATTTGATGTTGCAAAATCCTGTTCATCAACATCGCCGAGATCAACAATCGCTGCTTCATGCTCCAGTTGATAATCTTTTGCATTCTGAATCGTTGACTCTTGCATCGTTTTGTCTTCGACAGTTGTTAATGGTTCGTCTATTTGTGACACTTCAGCATCTTCAGAGTGGTTGGCTTTATTGTCATTGAATGAATTTTCTGATAAATCATCCTCTCTACTTTTCGTGACGGGTCTATCATTTTCATATAAAGTTTCATCTTCAGCAGAATGGTCCATGTTAGATGTTTGAATGAAACTTTGATTTTTAGCTTGTGATGCTTTTCTTTCGTTTTCTTCGGTTGCTTCGTTAAGCTGAGATAATTCTTCATCATTTTGACTGAATTTATCGGCAATAGCATCTTTTATATGGCCTAAGAATCCGGTAAGCGAATGTTCTGAAACAGGTGATTGATTTATTTTTGTTTGATTGTTCGCTGATGGGTCCGGCTGTTGCTCTTTATTCATATTCATATTCTTTGGTGACGATGAGATAGCTTCCTCAGACGCTTTTGTTCTATCTTGTTCAAACTGATTATATTGATCGAAGGTTGAAAGATTATTTTCATCGTAAACTGGTTCGTAAGTGTCTTCAAATTTTTTGATTAATTTTTCACGTCGTTCACGAATCGCTTGTTGTTCTCTTTCTTTTTTTGCTTCATATTGATCACGTAATTTTTTTGTCTTTGATTTATAAACAAATGGATTCTCTTCTGGTTCCTCAGAAGCAACATTATGACTAACATTTTTAGCTGATTCAACCTGATCATAAGTAGATGTTGTTTCCTTGAAATCCAACTCTGAATCGATTACTACTTCCTCCGGTTCAATTGGATAAGAATCATCTATTTCAGGCTGCTGATAATTCACTTCATCAAAATTAAACGGTTCGTTTGCAGATGATGCAACTTTATCCTCAGTATTTCTAGTATTTGGATGATAATACTCTTGAGCTGTAAAGTCAGGATAATCATCAATAACTGTTTCATTTGGATACGATTGAAGTTCTTTAGGTCGTTCAGCATTAGAACTTAATTGACGATGATTTTTTGAATAAAAATCATTATCAGTCACTTGATGTTCACTCTCTTCTTCTCCCTGTTGTTCATTTGTTTTCACGTTAAAACGATTGTTTTGTTGCGATTTATTGGCTTCAATTGGACGCTCATCACCGGTTATTTGCTCAGTAAAATAATCACCATCAATTGGTTGACGATTCGGGCGTCTCAACCTACTTAAGTCTTCCTGTGTAAATTGAATCGTCTCTTCTAAATCGATATTAGAATAAGAACGATTTTGACGATTATTGTCTGTCATATCATTGGCTCCTTTTAATTTGCTACGATATTTACTAATCGATTAGGTACTGCAATCACTTTACGTACTGTTTTTCCTTCAATGGCCAACTTAATTTGTTCATCTGCTAAGGCAACTGCTTCTAATTCTGCTGGAGTTAAATCAACGTCTACCATCATTTTTTGTTTCAATTTACCATTAATTTGAATGACAATTTCAACTTGAGATTCAACGGTTAAAGCTTCATCAAAAGTAGGCCATTCGGCATGTTGAATACTTTCTGTTCCACCTAATTTTTCCCAAATTTCTTCCATTAAATGAGGTGCTAAAGGTGCTAATAATTGAACAAAACCTTTCGCATAGGCTAAAGGTAATATTTGCTGATCTTTAGCTGCATTTAAGAAAATCATCATTTGTGAAATGGCAGTGTTAAAATGTAAGTTTTCAAAGTCTTCGGTTACTTTTTTAACCGTTTGGTGATAAACACGTACTAAGGCTTCATTTGCTTCATCTTTGACCGTTGATTTTACTTCACCGGTTGCTTCATCGATGATTAAACGGTATACACGATCTAAGAAACGGCGACTACCTTCTAAGCCTTTTTCGCTCCAAGCAATCGATGCATCTAATGGTCCCATAAACATTTCATATACACGTAAAGTATCCGCACCAAATTCACTGACAACATCATCTGGGTTAACAACATTCCCTTTAGATTTAGACATTTTTTCATTGTTTGCCCCTAAAATCATACCTTGGTTAAATAATTTTTGGAAAGGTTCTTTAGTTTGGACAACACCTAAATCGTAAAGGAATTTGTGCCAGAAACGTGCATATAATAAGTGTAACACGGCATGCTCTGCACCTCCAATATATAAGTCGACTGGCATCCATTTTGCTAATTTTTCTGGAGAAGCAATCGCGTCTTCATTGGTTGGATCGATGTAACGTAAGAAATACCAAGAGCTACCCGCCCATTGTGGCATCGTATGTGTTTCACGTTTACCTTTCATTCCCGTTTCAGGATCAACCACATTGACCCATTCTTCAATTTTAGCGAGAGGCGATTCGCCAGTACCTGAAGGTTTAATTTCATTAGTCTTCGGTAACATCACAGGCAACTCTTCTTCAGGAACTAAAGTGGTCGTGCCATCTTCCCAATGAATAACAGGAATCGGTTCACCCCAATAGCGTTGACGAGAGAATAACCAATCACGTAAACGATAATTTACTTGGTGTTCACCTACTCCTTCAGCTTCTAACCACTCAATCATCTTTTTAATAGCTGCTTCATTTTCAAGTCCATTAATAAAATCAGACTCGATATGTACCCCATTATCGACAAATGGTAAATCGCCACCTTCAACTACTCGGGTAATTGGTAATTGATGTTTCGTCGCAAATTCAAAGTCACGTTCATCATGAGCCGGCACCGCCATTACAGCTCCGGTCCCATAACTTGATAAAACATAGTCTGCTACCCAAATAGGAATCTCTTGTCCATTTACTGGATTGATGGCATAAGCTCCAGTAAAGACTCCTGTTTTATCTTTATTTAATGAGGTACGGTCTAATTCACTCTTTGTTTCAACCTCTTTAACATAGGCTTCAACTGCTTCTTGTTGCTCAGGGGTCGTAATTAATTTAACTAATTCATGTTCAGGTGCTAAAACAGTATAGCTTGCGCCAAACAAAGTATCAGGACGAGTAGTATATATTTTAAAATCATGTTCAGAATTTTTAATTTTAAAGGTAACCATAGCACCTTCAGATTTTCCAATCCAATTACGTTGCATCGCCTTAATACTTTCTGGCCAATCCACTAAATCTAAATCTTCTAACAATCTTTCAGCATAAGCAGTAATTTTCAATACCCATTGACGCATTGGACGTCGATAAACAGGATGTCCACCACGTTCACTGACACCATCAATGACTTCTTCATTGGCTAAAACCGTTCCTAAAGCCGGACACCAGTTCACCGCCACTTCTTGTTCATAAGCAAGACCACGTTTATATAATTCAGAAAAAATCCATTGCGTCCATTTATAATAATGTGGATCCGTTGTATTAATTTCCCGATTCCAATCATAACTGAATCCTAAAGATTTAATTTGACGTTTAAAATTACCAATATTTTTTTCGGTAAATTCAGCTGGATCATTACCAGTATCTAATGCATATTGTTCGGCCGGTAAGCCAAAGGCATCCCACCCCATAGGATGTAATACATCAAAACCTTGTGAACGTTTCATACGACTAATGGCGTCAGTAGCTGTATAACCTTCCGGATGACCTACGTGTAATCCTTGTCCAGACGGATATGGAAACATATCTAAAGCATAAAATTTTGGATGCCCTTCACGCTCTGTCGTTTTAAATGTTTCATTTTTGTCCCAATAATCTTGCCATTTCTTTTCAATAATACGATGTTGGTAAACCATAATTTCCTCCTAAAAAACAAAATATTATAAATAAAAAAATAAAAACCCTATAACAAGACAAAAAGACCTTGCTATAGGGCGCCAAATAGCGCGGTACCACCTATTTTTGCATAATGAAAAGGTATATAAATACATTATGCCTCAAATCTTTAACGCAGATTATACGGCTTATCTTACTTTATTCAGATAAGCATCGATTGAGATGAGTTCGATAAACTTAATCACTTGTTCACACCAACCACAAGCTCTCTGATGATTTTACTTATCTACTAATTCTAATCATTGATTCAATATTAATAATATTATGCCACAAATACCCTGTTTATTCAACGCTAAACAATGTCCAAGACATAAAAAAAGACTCACCGAAGTGAGTCGTGAA
>NZ_KV805724.1:0-1746 GCF_001811625.1 Globicatella sp. HMSC072A10
ATTTCTTTTTAGTCAATAACTGGTAGTCTGTGCGAAAACCACTTGCTTGATGAATACTATCTGTCACGTGGGTGCGTGTGTAGTGAGGTAGAAAGTTATCTTCAGTCAGTTTGGTCAGCTTCATACCGCGCAGCGCTTGAATAATCTCACAAATAGTATGTTGACTATTCATTCTTTTTTCAAGCATTCTAAAAATCAGTAGGGATAAGAAGCAGGTCAAGAAATGCGCTTTAATCCGATTTTCTTTGCTTAGATAGATGGGGCGGCTCTTGAACTCTGTCTTCATGATTTTAAAACTTTCTTCAATTTCCCAACGTCGCTGATTGACCGCAATAATATCTTCTACTTCTGTCTCCAGATTTGTTGCGACACAGTAAAAACCATCATATTGCGCTTCTTTGTCAATCACCGATTGATCTAGTGCATAATAATCTTTCGCTAATTCTCCTTCCGCTGTCGCTGAAGAACGTTTGATAAAACGATCCGGTGAATGCGGATTGTTTGTTTTCAAGGGTTCTTTTTGATCGAGCTTTTTAAGGGCACGATCGATTTGACGTTCGCGGATGGTCGCTTGGTAGGCTTTATACTTAGGCGAAAAAGTGACGATGTACCGCTCTTCTAGCGGACGAATGTCCTGTTTCTTTTCTTCCGTAGTCCGTTCAGCGGGCTCCCATCGCTCTTTGTAGTAGGTTTTCGTTCGGTCATCCAGATCGATTTCATCAAGATTGAATAGTTTACGGTGGTCGGGGTCCCCAGGTTGTGTATGAGCTAACTGCCAACCCGTTTTATCGAGTGCCCATTCTTTCAATGGTTTGCGAAACTTCTTGAGTGACTGAGTCGTGACATACCGACGACTGTGGGTGTTATTGAAACGACGATTGGCATTGGAACTAAGCCCCGCATCTGTGCAAACAACAAGTTCAGATAGATTGAAGTCGCGGATGACGCGTTTCTCAAGTGGTTTAAGTGAGGGCTGTTCATTATTACTTCCTGCGAACATCGTATAGGCTAGGGGTAAGCCAGAACCATCCATGAATAAACCCATCTGCACAATCGGATTGGGGCGATTCTCTTTACTCTTACCATATTTACGCAAGTCATCTTCTTCCTCTATTTCGAAGAAGAAATTGGTGCAATCATAATACAAAACGCGTGTGTCACGTTCGATTAACGCCGCACTGTTTTTATAGACTGCTTCTTGAATACGTTCGCTGTGCTCTGCGAGGACGTCCAATCCTCGATAAATATGTTGGAGTTCCAACGAAGGCGGTGTGAGGTAAGACTTGCTTAACTGTAAAGAATGTCGCTTAGAACTTGGATATAAAATGCGAGTGGATACTAAGGTTTTGAGCACCTGACCTAAGTCAAATGTTATGCGAGACTGTTGAGCGATTTGCGTGCAAACACGATCCAACTTCAACTCATAAAATAACTTATCGATAAACAGGTAACCAATATCATACCCATTTTGGTTATCGCGCTCGATTAAGCGTTCGCTATCAAATTCTTTCACCACAGTCACTTTCCCTTTGGCCTCTGCTTCGCTCAATTCACGGGCGATTTTTCTGGCGTAGTCCATGGGTGCCATCTCAGGGCATAGCTGTTGAAGTGTTTCATGATTGCCTAAGTTTTGAACAATTTCTGTAGAACGCTTGCCATCCGGCTTCGTAATATCTCGAATAATCGAATAAGAAATAGAGCCTTTAGTAGATTTTACAGTTTTCACACGCATATTATCACCATCCT
>NZ_KV805725.1:0-272 GCF_001811625.1 Globicatella sp. HMSC072A10
GTTAACAGAAGTGCCTTTTCATTTCTTTGGTAACGTTCAAAAATTTCTGTCGAAAACTTTCCATCTCTTGTTCTTGGTACTCTAAGAGGTAACGTTCCTACTTGTGTTGTGTAATCACGATCGTAATAACCATTACGATAAGTAACCCTATTGGGATCGCGTTGATAGGCTTCGTTATCTAAGTATTCATCTCGTTCTTTCTCCATCAGTTCATTAAATACCTTGGTTAGAATATTCTTAGCTGTGTTGTCTTTCACTTCTACGTCAATTAA
>NZ_KV805726.1:0-27951 GCF_001811625.1 Globicatella sp. HMSC072A10
ACTTTTTGAGAGATGAAACTGTCAAAGACCCGAATATGTGTTATAATACTTATGGATAATCCTCTACCTTTCTGTGTGTTTTAGCTACTTACAGTATGGCAGAGGATTATCTTTTTTGTTTTTAGGTGACCAACAGTTATTTTCCTAAAAACATTGTATCAGTTATGGAGGTATAAAAGTTACAATAAGATTACCCAATTTGTTGCACGTAACTTTCCCCAGTTACAAAAATAATTGAGGTAATCTTTTTACACTATTATATGGACTCTATCCGGAGAAGTCTTCTGTAAGTGTATAGTTAAACTAATCTAATCAATTTCCTAATTAACTTAATTCAATCATTCAGCATGGTCAGTTTAGTCATTTTCGTTTATTATCATCAACCATAGATATATCCTAGTTATTCTATTTACCATTCCTAGTAAATTAGATTTCCCTAATGAATTTAGCTAACCAAGTCCCTAAAAAAATCTCAGACTACAACTTTCAAAAGCTATGGTTTACATACCGATTATAGATCATGGACACGGAGTGCTCGAATGGCATTTAGGACAGCGATAATCATTACACCAACATCAGCAAAGATTGCAAACCACATGTTAGCAATGCCGACGGCGCCAAGTGCTAGACAGCCGAATTTAATCATTAAGGCCAAAGTAATATTTTGGTGGACAATACGCAGACATTTTTTAGAAATCTTGATGGCTTTCGCAATCTTAAGAGGATCATCATCCATTAATACTACATCTGCTGCTTCAATCGCAGCGTCAGAACCCATCGCACCCATCGCAATACCAATATCAGCACGAATTAAGACAGGTGCATCATTGATTCCGTCTCCAACGAAAGCTAGCTTTTCTTTGTCTGCTGTTTGCGCCAATAACTCTTCTACTTTAGTGACTTTATCGGCCGGCAATAATTCACTGTAAACTTTATCAATGCCAAGAGAATGTGCTACTTCATCAGCAACCTGTTTAGCGTCGCCTGTCAACATCACTGTTTTTTTAACACCGGCTTTTTTTAATTCGTTTAAGGATTCGTAGGCATGAGGTTTTAATTTATCAGAAATAACAATATGACCCGCATATTCACCGTCAATCGCGATATGGATAATCGTACCGACTTGATGACAATCAGAGTAGCTAACACTCAGCTTATTCATCAACTTATTATTACCGGCTGCGACTTCATGTCCGTCCACTTTAGCGATAACACCGTGGCCACTTATTTCATTAATATCCGTAACACGATTGCGATCAATGGTTTTTCCATAAGCTTTTTGCAAGCTTTGACTAATCGGATGGGAAGAGGCAGATTCTGCTAAAGCAGCATATTCTAATAGCTGGTCCTCGGATAGTGTATTATGGTGAATACCATTAACTTCAAATACACCTTGGGTTAGAGTACCAGTCTTATCGAAGACAATATATTTAGCTTGAGATAAAGTTTCCATATAATTGGAACCTTTAATCAAAACACCTTCCTTACTAGCACCACCAAGACCAGCGAAAAAACTAAGTGGAATACTAATGACAAGGGCGCATGGACAGCTAATGACTAGGAAAGTGAGTGCCCGATAAATCCAAATACCCCATTGAGCAGTTTGTCCTAAAAATAATAGTTGAACGAGTGGTGGTAGTATCGCTAAAGCTAATGCACTATAACATACAACGGGAGTATAAATTCTAGCAAATTTCGAAATAAAGTTTTCTGATTTTGATTTACGAGAACTGGAATTTTCAACCAACTCTAATATTTTAGAAACGGTGGACTCACCAAATGGTTTGGTTGTTTGAATTTTTAACACGCCTGTCATATTGATGCATCCACTGATAATCTCATCGCCTGCCCTGACATCACGGGGTAAACTTTCCCCGGTTAAGGCACTTGTATTAAGGCTTGAGCTTCCTGCTAGGACGATGCCATCTAGAGGGACTTTTTCACCTGGTTGAACCACAATCACGCTGTTAACGGCAACTTCATCAGGATCGACTTTTTCAAGTTGACCATTTTTTTCAATATTAGCGTAATCAGGTCGAATATCCATCAGCTCATAGATATTCTGACGACTTTTTCCGACAGCATAACTTTGAAAAAACTCACCTATTTGATAGAACAACATGACTGCAATGGCTTCATTGTAATCAGCGCTACCAGAATAGATGGCTAATGCAAAAGCACCAATAGTTGCGACAGCCATTAGAAAGTTTTCATCGAAAACTTGATGGTTTAAAATACCAAGCCAGGCCTTTCTTAAAATATCATGACCAATGATTAAATAGGTCGCTAAATACAGTAATAATTGAAGCAAACCGCTTACCGGAATAACATTCAATAGAACAATCATGACGGTCGCGATAATAATTCTCGTTAACATTTTTTTCTGTTTTTTTGTCATCATCCATTCCTCCTCTATTCGTTTGAATGGCTATTTTTTAAATACTTGTATGGAAGTTTTAGCTTAACTGTGCCATGAGTTGATATAGGCACCATTAATACAAATTCCGTTAATCCTGTTAGACATTCTACAGCATTAATGTGGTTATCATTAAGTGTTATTTGTTGAAATATTCTCATTTCAATTTAATTAAACTAATGGTTAAAAGGCAATTTCACAATCAGGTTCTACTTTTTTACAAGCTTTTAAGACTCCATTCATAACGGTTTTTGGATCGTTTTCAGCTTCAAATTCAACCATCATTTTCTGTGTCATGAAGTTGACAGTCGCATTTGCAACACCATTAATTTTTTTGGTTGCATCTTCCATTAAGTTGGCACAATTAGCGCAGTCTACTTCAATTTTATATGTCTTTTTCATATTTAATCGCTCCTTTTAGAAATTAACTTTAAACTCGATTAAACAATTAAGTATTTGTTTAATCGTTATAGCTGTAGTATAATTCTAACATAAGTTGAAGTCAATGCAATCGGGGATTCCCTACCAAACGGGCCAAATATATTGCTAAATAGAGCAAAGAAAGGATTATTTAATGTCTGAAAGTAAATTATCGCCAAATGCAGAAAATAAAGAAGTAAGTGCTTTTTCAGCTGATGCAATAAAAGAAGGAAATCATAAAGCACCATTGAAACTGACAGAGGACCTAGATGAAAGCTTGTTATCTAACGGTCAAGATGAAAGAGATGACGCTCTATCAGATAGCGCACAAGATACATTTAATAACGAGAAAACAAGCGTGCCTCTAAACAGTCAAAATGAAGCAACGATATTGCCGCCCAACAGTCAAAATGAAGCAACGAACTTGTCACAAAGCAATCATAATACAGATGTGACTAACTTTTCTCAAACACCCCATAGTCAATCAGCGATAAAGTTACCGCATGACCACCATGAAGTGATTGATAATACCTTATTAGCACAGCTTAATGATATTGAACACTTTCAAATCGTTTCTGAGTTGTTTAAGCAATTGAGTGATTCAACCCGTATTCGTTTATTCTGGTTGATATGCCACTGTGAGGAATGTGTCCTGAATCTTTCAGCGATGATGAACATGTCTAGTCCAGCTATTTCACATCATCTGAGAGCTTTACGTAATAAAGGCTTGGTTTCAAGTCGACGGGTCGGAAAAGAGGTCTACTATAGAGCAGCTAATACTGAGCAAAGTATGTTATTACATCAAATGATTGAAAAAGTTTTGAAGATTACTTGCCCAGAACATAAAAATTAGAAATCATTGTTTGTTAAATGTGCGAAAGTAATCGAAAAATGTACAGGTAAATGATGCGTTTTAGTTCTCCTTTGATGAAGATCTACCATCAATCCTGTCACACAATTAATAGCATTCAGCTATCAATCAAATCACATACTTGATAGCAATTAACCGCTGTTCATGTCGGAGCAGCGTTAACGTCAATCATCTACTATTTACGTTAATCATGATATATCAATCAGTCTTTCTTTAAGCCAATCATAATATATCAATCAGTCTTACTTAAAGTTACGCATGTTATATCAATCAGTCTTACTTAAAGTTACGCAAGATATGTTAAACAACCCCATTCAAATCATAAAGTTTGTGTCAATCACTTACCGTTCAAGCGATAGAAAAAATGTAATGTTCATTGCCAAAATGTTTGCTAACAATAATAGGAAGAATTGCAATCAGGACTATCGACCACCGCAAAAACTTTCAAAATTAAAATAAGTGCTAGAAAATAAGGAGTAGAGCATATGATCGATCATCCTATCACACCATTAGAAAAGAGCGTTCAATCCATTACTCATTCAGATAATGTCGTTATTTACGACTTATATGACGGTATCAAGCTGGCTTTTATGACTTTAACAGGTGATCAGCGAACTGATATTCATGAGCCTTTAGACCATATATTAGAAATCAATTATTGTTATAAAGGGCGAATGGGTTGGAAATTGAGTGATGGTAACAGTTTTTATTTAGGCGAGCATGATTTTTCAATTCATACGATGGACTGTTGTGCTCGTTCTACCATTACTTTGCCCAATGAATATTATGAAGGACTGACAATTTATATTGATTTGGACCGTCTTTCAAATAATGCACCAGCACTATTAAAAAATACCGGTATCACTGGCACTGCTTTATTAGATAAATTTTGTCAAAATGATGGTTTTTCAGCTTTAATCGGGAATCAGGACAGTGATACTATCTTTTCGGCATTTTATGATCAACCTGAAGCTTTACAATTCGCCTATTGGCGACTTAAAGTTATCGAACTCCTATTATATTTGAATAAATTTCCGATGGAGCGTCAACATCGCTTAACAGAATATCAGTCTGAGCAAGTAGAAGTTATCCGTAATATTCACCAGTATTTATTAGATAACTTACATCAGCGCATTACTATTGAGGAATTATCCAGTCAATTTTTAATTAATCCAACAACGTTAAAATCAGTATTTAAGGCCGTTTATGGAACATCGATTGCTTCGCATATTTCAGAACATCGCATGCAAGCATCTGCTCGCTTAATAACTGAAACACCAAAAAGTATTAAAGAAATTGCGAATGCAGTTGGCTATGAGAGCCAGAGCAAATTCTCAAAAGTCTTCAAGGAATATTATGATGTCATACCTACCGAGTATCGCGCCTTACATACCAAACATTAATATTAGAAATAAGCTATTAGCTATTGCGATTAATACTAAAAACTATATTCGAACAGGCACCCTCAATTTTTTGGTGTCCGTTGCACATTAATGAAGCGACCAAGATTGGTTGATGATGTAATTGGTCTATTTAAGAAAGTGACAAGAGGCCTATAAAAGGGCTAAAATAGGTTAGGTGTATAAGCCTATCTGACAAGCACGAATCAACGTCTTTTCGCAAAAATTTTTCTTTGCATTGAATCTTTAAAATCCGTATACTTTATTTGTATCAAAATTTTTGTAAAGCGAGGTATCTAAATGACGAACGAAGCAAACGAAATGAACAAAAAGAATTTTAATCAATATAATATTACTCATTATGAATCAATTAGAACGGAATTAGATGATGACAATCAATCAGTGGTCATCATTAACGATGTCGAAGTGCCTAATCGGAAAAATGTACCGGTTTTTCAATCGAAATTACGTTCTAGAATTGTGGAAGTACCTGAAGAAATTTATGAAGCGTCAGGTATCTTGATTTTTGGTAAGCGAATCAAATCGTTACTATTTTCTACTGATGTTGCCATTATTCGTAATTCTAATGCACAATCGGTTATTGCTGTTTATCCTTTTACGCCTCAAACGACGATTATGCAATCAATTATTGATGTTTCTTCGGTACCAGTTTTTGTTGGGGTCGGTGGAGGGACTACCACTGGTTTAAGAAGTGTTAACTTGGCTTTTCAAGCAGAGCAATTAGGGGCTTACGGTGTTGTTGTCAACGCTCCAATGGAGAATGAAGTGATTTCTCAAATTAGAGAACATATTGATATTCCATTAATTGCGACTATTTCGAGTTTTCAAGATGATTTTAAAGGTAAATTGGCAGCGGGAGCTACGATGCTTAATATTTCAGGTGGTGCTAAGACGGTTGAATTAGTCAAACATATCCGTCAAGAAGTCGGACCAGATGTCCCTATTATTGCAACTGGTGGACCCACTGGTGATCTAGTGAAAGAAACGATTAGAGCTGGAGCCAATGCTATTACCTATACACCACCTACTTCTGCAGAAATTTTTGCAGAGTTAATGAAACGGTACCGGGAGGGGCAAAAAGCGCATGACTAACTGGTTAGAGTGGGCGAGAGAACTTCATGCTTTGGCTCAATCAGGATTGTATTATACGAAAGATATCTATGATGAAGAACGTTATGAACGAATTAAAGAAATGTCTCATCAAATGATGTCGGTATTAGCCAATACTAGTCTTCAAGTGATAGCGGAATTAAGATTAGAAGATTCTGGATATCAAACACCTAAGATCGACACACGTGGAGCTGTTTGGAAAGATAATCAAATATTATTGGTACAAGAAAAGGATGGACTATGGGCTTTGCCCGGTGGTTGGATGGATGTTACGGAGACGATCAGTTCTAATGTATTAAAGGAAATTTATGAAGAGTCAGGTATAGAAGCAGAAGTTGTTAAATTAGTTTCACTTCAAGATCGTAATCTTCATAATCCTGGTCAGAACCCCTATACAATAGTTAAAGTTTTTGTGGAATGCCTATATAAAGCGGGTTCTTTTACAGAAAACTCGGAAACAATTGCGGCTAAGTTTTTCTCAGTTGATGATTTGCCTGAATTAATGGTAAATAAAACATCAAAGGAACAAATACTGTTATGTTATCAAGCACGTCAGCAAGGCAAAAACTGGCAAGTGACTTTTGACTAATAAAGATAAAAGCAACAAAAACTTTTTCTTCATAACTATTCCTCCTAAAATTAATATATAATGTACTATAACAACCAACCAATAATACGAAAACACTTTTTATAATATTAAAAGGAGAATTCATATATGACCATTCTAAATTATTTAAAGCGTTTTTTTATAGAAAATAAGTATACGATTGCATTATTTTTAGTAATACTTTCGTTAAGATTTTTCATATTCCCTATGTACTCAGTTGAAGGTCCTTCAATGGATTATACTTTAGCACATGGCGAGAAAGTAATTGGAATTAATTATTTCAATATTGATAGATTTGATGTGGTAATCATTGATATTCCCGAACAAAAAAAATTATATGTTAAAAGAATTATAGGTTTACCTGGAGACAAAGTTGAATATAAAAATGATCAGCTATATATCAATGATAAATTTATTGACGAACCATTCTTAAAACAAAAGAAAAAAGAATGGAAACAATTTACAAAAGATTTTATTGTTGAAAAAATACCAGAAGATGAATATTTTGTGCTCGGAGACAATAGAATGCATTCGGTAGATAGTAGAATGATAGGTAGTATTCATAAAGATAAAATTTTGTCTAAATTATATTTTGTTTACTGGCCTTTAAATCGACTAAAGGTGATCGAATAGTTTAAACGAGGATTGGACTTTTTCAAACTCGTTTTCTAATAATCAATAAAAGTGAGTGTTTAGGTGTGGTTTTTAGGGTGTAGTTAATTGTTTATTTAATCATATCGCTTTCATATTAATAAAAACGAACATATAAAGTTTCGATAATGGAACATAAAAAATGGAAATAAACCGCTATTATTTGTATAATGTAGACAATATGAGCCGTCTTGTTCATTAACATTAATTTTGTAGTTAATAAATTTATAGACAGATGGTATAATATAAGTATCAATTTAGGAGGTTATGACTGTATGAATTACCAATTATCTATTAATACACTTCGTGCTTTGAGTATCGAGCAGATTGAAGCAGCTAACTCTGGACACCCAGGTTTACCAATGGGAGCTGCTCCAATGGCTTATGCATTGTGGACAAAGCATTTAAATATTACGCCAACTGAACCAAAATGGGTGAACCGTGATCGTTTTGTTCTATCTGCTGGTCATGGCTCTGCTTTACTTTACAGTTTATTACATGTTGCGGGATTTGATGTAACGATTGAAGATTTAAAACAATTCCGTCAATTAGGTAGTAAAACGCCTGGGCATCCTGAAGTAGGACATACACAAGGGGTTGAAGCGACAACCGGTCCATTAGGACAAGGGATTGCACAAGCAGTGGGGATGGCTTTAGCAGAAACGCATACTGCTGCGATTTTTAATACTGAACAACATAAATTAATTGATCATTACACTTACGCATTAGTGGGTGATGGTGACTTAATGGAAGGTATTTCTTATGAAGCTATTTCATTTGCAGGAAGACAAAAACTAGATAAATTAATTGTTTTATATGATTCAAATGATATTTCATTAGACGGAGATTTAAACATGGCGTTTAATGAAGATATTAAGAAACGTTTTGAATCTCAAAATTGGCATTATCTCCGTGTCGAAGATGGAAATGACGTGGATGCGATTTCTAAAGCAATTGAAGAAGCAAAAGCTCATACCCAAGCGCCTACCATTATCGAGATCAAAACTGTTATTGGATACGGTTCACCATTACAAGGGACTTCCAAAGTCCATGGAGCACCATTAGGAGCCGATGGTTGGGCGACTACTAAAGAATATTATGGATGGGCAAATGAAGCATTTACTGTACCAGAAGAAGCAGCGGCTGATTTCAAATTAAATATCCAAGAACGTGGTTTAAATGCTTATGAAGAATGGCATCAAGTATTTGAAGATTATAAAGCAAGTCATCCTGAAAAAGCTGCTGAATTTGAAGCGGCATTTAATGGAGAATTACCAGAAGACTTTGAAACAGCCTTAGAATATGTGGATTATGGTAGTAAAGCAGATGCGACACGTAATTCAAATGGTCGTGTTATTCAAAAATTATCAGAAGCAATTCCTTATTTCTGGGGAGGTTCTGCTGATTTATCCGGTTCAAACAAAACAATGGTAAGCGCTGAAACTGACTTTATGCCGGAAAACCGTGCTGGCCGCAACATTTGGTTTGGTGTACGAGAATTCGCAATGGCAGCCATTATGAACGGAGTACAATTACATGGTGGAACACGTGTTTATGGTGGAACGTTCTTTGTCTTTACTGACTACTTAAAAGCAGCGGTAAGATTATCAGCTATCTCTAACATTCCAGTTACTTATGTCATGACACATGATTCAATTGCGGTGGGAGAAGATGGCCCAACTCATGAACCGATTGAACAATTAGCAGCCTTTAGAGCATTGCCGAACTTAAATACGATTCGTCCAGCTGATGAGAATGAAACAATCGCAGCATGGAAGATTGCAGTAGAATCTAAAGACCGTCCAACGATGTTAGTGTTAACGCGTCAAAATGTTCCGGTATTAGACGTTGATAGTAATACTTTAGAAGCTGGCGTTCGTAAAGGAGCATATGTGGTATCACCAGCTAAAGGTGATGTCCCAAGCGGTATCTTATTAGCAAGTGGCTCAGAAGTAAGTTTAGCTGTTGAAGCTCAAAAAGCGTTAGCTGAAAAAGGGCATGACGTCTCAGTCGTTTCAATGCCAGCGATGAACTTATTTGATGAACAATCAAAAGAATATCGTGAGACGGTTCTACCTAATGCGGTACGTAATCGTTTATCAATTGAAATGGGAGCAACATTCGGCTGGGCAAAATATGTCGGCTTAGATGGTGTTACTATCGGAATTGATCGCTTCGGATCATCTGGAAAGGGTGAAGAAGTAGTGGCTGATTATGGCTTTACAGTAGAAAATATTGTAGAACAATACTTAACAGCATTTAATTAATACCTAGCAAGTTAAAATAGCGTCCGGTCTATTGTGACCAGGCGCTATTTGACTTATTTTAAGATTTTATATACCTTAATCAAGTTTTCAGAAAATTAATTGAGAGTGTGTCAATATAAAACTTAACGAGATGTCAGTTTTGATTCAATTTGTTCGGCAAAGGGATTTTCCGTTTTACTAAAAGTTTTATAAAAGTTAAATTGAAGTTCATCTTGTTTTAGTGAAAAAACGGAAGGTTCTTGGACGTTTTCAATTTGAAGTTGGAAAGTTTCATCGGATAAGTTTTCTGGAAAAACGACATAATCTATTTCTTGTGCGGCTAATTGAACGGTTAACACTTGAAATTGCTCCATCGAATAAAAGTTATTCAAATCAATCGCGACGGGTTCTTCGAATTGATCATTCAATTGTGATTTTATACCCTCTAATGTTTGCTCAGCAATCGGCACATCGCTTACTATGCGAATAGTTAAGTTTGCCTCTTCTTTAAATAAGATGCTGAAAGCGATACTAAATGTAAAAATCAAGATAATCGCAATCGATATAATCCATTCTTTATATGCGTAGAGTAAATAGCTAATTTTTTCTTTTGGTGTTTCCAGTTTATCTAAATTTTCTTGAATAATGGGACTATGTTTCATATAGAGACTCCTTTAAGTTCAATAAGCATAGTTTAACATAAAAACAGGAGATTATTAAGCGTTTTATAGGATGTAAAAATTAGAGCTAAATTCATGGTATTGTTTCACAAAAAGAGGCGTTGTGCTATAATATGAAAGAATGATAAAAATAGAAAGGGGCACTCATCTGTGACCAATCAAACAAAACCAACTTATTATATTACAACACCTATTTATTATCCAAGTGGTAATTTGCATATCGGAAATGCTTATTCAACCTTAGCTTGTGATGCGATGGCACGTTACAAACGTCTAATGGGATATGATGTCTATTTCTTAACCGGAACTGACGAACACGGACAAAAAATTGAAACAAAAGCTGCTGACTTAGGACAAACACCAAAGGCTTATGTCGATGAAATGGCAGATCGTATCAAAAAGTTATGGCAAGATTTAGAGATTAGCAATGATGGCTTTATCCGTACCACTGATGATTACCATGAAAAAGCGGTACAACAAATTTTTGAACAATTATTAGCACAAGATGATATTTATTTGGGCGAATATGAAGGTTGGTATTCTGTTAGTGATGAAGAGTACTTTACGGAGAGTCAATTGATAGAAGTTTATCGTGATGAAAATGGTAAGATGATTGGTGGTAAAGCTCCAAGTGGACATGATGTTGAATTAGTCAAAGAAGAATCATACTTTTTCCGTATGAGTAAGTATGCGGATCGTTTATTAGAATATTATGAATCACATCCGGACTTTATTACACCAGAATTTCGTAAGAATGAAATGATTAATAACTTCATTAAACCTGGATTAGAGGATTTAGCTGTTTCTCGAACAACATTTTCATGGGGAGTACCTGTAAAATCTAATCCTAAACATGTGGTGTATGTTTGGATTGACGCATTGACAAACTATATTACAGCGCTTGGTTATGGAAGTGACAACACAGAAAATTATGATAAATTCTGGCCAGCAGACGTACATGTGATTGGAAAAGACATTAGTCGTTTCCATATGATTTATTGGCCAACGATGTTAATGGCATTAGGGTTACCTTTACCTAAAAAAGTATATGCTCATGGTTGGTTACTAATGAAAGATGGCAAAATGTCTAAATCAAAAGGCAATACGATTTACCCTGGACAATTAATTGAACGTTACGGACTGGATGCGACTCGTTTTTATCTATTGCGTGAAATGAGTCAAGGTAATGATGCTGTCTTTACGCCAGAGGATTTTGTTAACCGAGTAAACTTTGAATTAGCAAATGATTTAGGTAACTTATTAAATCGTACCATCGCGATGATGAATAAATACTTCGGTGGCCAAATTCCAACGACAGAATTAGTTGCCAATGAGGTCGATGCAATTTTCGAAAACTTTGTGGAAGAAGAGATTAAAGCTTACCATCAAAGTATGGACTCAATGAGCTTTAATTCAGCGCTAGACCACGTCATGAAAATTGTTTCACGTGCGAATAAATACATCGATGAAACTACCCCTTGGGTTTTAGCAAAAGCGGAAGCGAACGTAGGTCAATTGCGTTCAGTTATGAATCACTTAGCTGAAGTATTACGTATTGTCGGACATTTATTAAGACCATTTATGACACAAGCGCCATCAAAAATCTTTGAACAATTAGGATTAACTCAAGAATTAGAACAAGATTTACAAACAGTTAAATGGGGCGACTTACCAAATAATGCGCAAGTAATTAAAAAAGGTGAGCCTATTTTCCCACGTTTAGACGTCGATGAGGAAGTTCAATATATTAAGGACTTAATGACAGGTGGCAATGAGACTATTTCAGAGAATCCAACAGTGGATGATCCAACATGGAACCCTGAAGCGACTGAATTAGTCCATGAAGAAGTAGCGAATATTGAATTTGATCAATTTATTCAAGTGGAAATGAAAGTAGCTGAAGTCATCGATGTGGCTCCTGTTGAAGGTTCTAATAAATTATTGAGATTCCGATTAGATGCAGGAGATAAAGGTCATCGTCAAATATTATCCGGGATTGCTAAATATTATCCAGAATATCAAAATTTAGTTGGTAAAAAAGTTACCATTGTAGCGAATTTAAAACCACGTAAAATGATGGGATATGTGAGTCAAGGAATGATTTTATCAGCAGAAAACCAAGGACAATTAAGCTTATTATTTGCACCAGATGATGCACCGAATGGCGCATTAATCGGGTAAGCATAAACCGAGTGTGAACCCGAAAAGTATTCATTGCTTTTCGGGTTTAGTTATCAAAAGAAAGGACTCAAAATGAAATTATTTGACACCCATACCCACTTGAATGCCAATCAATTTGATGGGATAGAAGCCGAAATCATTGAGAATGCAAAACAACAACAGGTTGAGTATATGGCAGTAGTTGGTTTTGATGAACCGACCATTCATAAAAGCTTGGCTTTAAGTAATCAATATTCTAATATATTAAGTGTAGTAGGCTGCCATCCAACAGAAGCAGGAAATTATAATCCGGAATTTGAAAGAAAATTAGAAGAATGGTTGACTTTGCCGAAGGTTAAAATGCTTGGTGAAATAGGATTAGATTATTATTGGATGAGGGACGCCAAAGAGGTGCAAGAGAAAGTCTTTAGAAGACAAATTGCCATTGCTAAAGAACATAATCTGCCGATTACCATCCATAACCGTGATGCTACGGAAGATACCTATAAAATACTGAAAGAAGAAGGGATCCCTAAAGCTGGGGGAATCATGCATAGTTTTGGTGGCAATGCCGAAGAAGCACAGCGGTTTTTAGACTTAGGGATGCATATCAGTTTTAGTGGCGTTCTAACTTTTAAAAAAGCCAATGAAGTAAGAGAAGCAGCTTTAGTCGTTCCAGAAGATCGTTTATTAATTGAAACTGATGCCCCTTATTTAGCTCCAATGCCATATCGTGGGAAACGTAATGAACCAGCGTATGTATATTTTGTAGCGGAACAAATGGCTCAAGTAAAAGAATGGACGATTGAAAAAGTGGCCGAAGAAACAACCCGTAATGCGTTTAAACTATTCAGATGGGAGCCAGAAGCATAATGGTACCAAATGAAGTCATCATTGTTGAAGGTCGTGATGATACCAAACGATTGGTAGAAACATTTGGCTCAAACATTAAAACAATCGAGACGAATGGCTCGGCTGTTAGCCGTAAAACTCAAGAACAAATTAAAGCGGCGAGTGAAAAGTTTGATATCATTATATTTACTGATCCTGACTACCAAGGAGAACGAATCCGGAAAATTGTCACTCAAATTGTCCCACAGGCCAAACAAGCTTATTTGACCCAAGAAGAAGCCGACAGTGGAAAAAATGGCGCCAGCTTAGGCATTGAGCATGCACAACCACATGCAATCAAGAAAGCTTTATCTAATTTAATAAGTCCACAAACAGAAAATTTGGTGTCAATACCGATGATTGAATTGGTAAAATTAAGGCTAATCGGACACAAAGATGCCAAATCCCGTAGAAAAATAGTCAGTGAGCATTTTAGATTAGGCCACCTCAATGGTAAGCAATTGCAAAAAAAATTAAGTCAATATAACATTACCTTAGAACAAATCCAAGCTGTATTATATGAAAAGGAGTCATTATGAGAGAGTTTCGTCCTATCGCAACCCCGACCCGAACGGTTGATATTATGCGTCGTTATGACATCAAAATGAAAAAAAGTTTAGGTCAGAATTTTTTGATTGAACCTCAAATTTTAGATAAAATGATTGAAACTGGTCAAATCGATCACCATACAACTGTGGTAGAAATAGGACCAGGAATTGGCGCCCTCACTGAATTTTTAGCAAGAAGTGCTAAAGAGGTGATTGCCTTCGAAATTGATTCACGATTTGTTGAAATACTAAAAGAAACTTTAAGCGATTATGATAATGTCACGATTCATCATCAAGATATTTTAAAAGTGAATTTCAACGATTCAATCTATCAAAATTTACATGATGCTGAGCGACTGGTGGTTGTAGCCAATTTGCCGTATTATATTACTACCCCGATTATTATGAATTTAATTGAAAGCAACTTAAAATTTGATCAATTAGTAATGATGATGCAAAAAGAAGTAGCCGAAAGAATGACAGCTGTTGTTAATACAAAATCATATAACTCATTGACCTTAGCTATCCAAAATACGATGGATGCGGAAATAGCATTTATTGTTCCAAAAAGTGTGTTTATTCCACAACCTAATGTCGATTCTGCTGTCTTAAGCTTAACGAGATTAGAGCACCCCATTGCTGAAGTTGATAATTTAGAAAAGTTTCATCATTTAATTCAGATCTGTTTTGTTCAAAGAAGAAAAACAATCTGGAATAATTTAAGAAATGCTGCAAAAGATTTAGACTTAAGTTTGGAGCAACTGGAGACGGCATTAGATAAAGCTCATATTGAAAAGGCACGTCGAGCGGAGTCCTTAACCTTAGAAGACTATCAACGATTATACAATGCAATCTATTAAACACTAACGATTTTCAATACAGAGCTTTGAACGAACTAAAAAGTATTTGAAAATATGGAAGACGGCTCAGGAGTAATAGTATTCTTACTTAGGTTATGATTAAGGGGCTGAGCAAGAGGTAGAAGAGCGTTTGAATTTCGCTTTTTTTGTCCAACTCTCGCATAGTTTAGTAGGTCTCAAACAGTTCCTTAAGACGCAGTGTGATGCAGCTCAACTCCTGAGCTGTTAATTAACGATCAACAACTAGACTGAATTTATTAAGTTGATGACCAGACTTGTTAAGACGCAGTATGATGCCACTCAGCTTCTGCGTCATAAAACAAACAGAATTTTTAAAGATTTGCCTTTTTCCATCCTCACCTCTTTGGCAGAACTCTAGATAGAATAGAGATTCACTACAGCCACGACTCCTTATGTTCTAGTTTATGTAAAACATATTTTTTGACAATTTTAGGCAAAAAAGTAAGGAAAAATTTTGAAAATTTGCTTGCTATGACATATATGTTATGTTAAAATTGATTATTTATCTAAAATATGTTATAATGGTTCGTGAAGGGGTTGAGACAATGCCAAAAGATTTAGTTGAAATCAAGTCACTTTTAGATAAAAACTTAGGTGAAGAAATCATCGTCACCGTCCAAATGGGCCGTAAGAAAAAACGCGAGCGTCGTGGCGTTTTGAGGGAGACTTATCGTTCAGTATTTGTCGTAGATTTAGACCAAGATGATAATAATATCGATCGTGTGTCTTATAGTTACAGTGATGTATTAACACACTCGATTGATGTTGAGTTTGTATAATCATATAAAGTAGAACGCTTATCCGGAAGGATAGGCGTTTTTTTATTGAACCAAAATTGATATCCAATAATTATGACACAGTTTTAAAAATCCAAAAAATTTTCTAAAATATCAAGGGTCATTATGTAAATAAGCTTATTATATTTCATTCTTTTACAACATACTTCCACAACTGTTCATGAAATAGATGTAATTGAGGAAAGGGGTTTCGTATGATAGTATAAATATTGAAAAGAGGTTAAGAATACTAGTATAAAGAGGTGAAAAGTTTTGATTGAAAGACAAGTAAGTTTATTGAAATTATTAAGTCGAGAAGAAGACTTTAAACCTGCTTCTTTTTTTAGTGATAAATTGGCAGTGTCGACCAAAACGATTTATCAAGATATTGAAGTTTTAGAAAGTTATGTGGCTAATTACAATGCTAAAATTGAAAAGCAGCCGTCATTAGGTATTAAATTAGTTGGTGATGCTAAAATTGTCAATGAATTAATTGTAGAAGTAGAAAAGCTTCTTGAGAATGATATTTTTTCTCCAGAAAAACGACGTGTTGAAATTATTAAGGAAATATTATTTGGTGATAAACCTGTTTCTTTAACGGATTTATCACAAAAATATCTGGTTAGTAAGACATCGTTATACAATGACTTAAAGATTATCAATAGTATTATTGGAAGTGACGAAGTTAAGTTACAATCTTCTTTAGAAGGAATTAGTTTCACCGGAAATGAACAAGCAATTCAACGGTCAATTAAGCAGCTTGTGTTTTTTTACGCAAATGATATGGAACAAAACACATTTTTACAAGTGTTGAATATGCTATTTGATTCAAAAATAGTTCGTGTAATTTATGATTTATTGTTTAATGAGTATAATGAATTAACTGAAAAAGTCTCTGATTACTATGTTCGTTCGCTACTTTCAACATTAGTGATTCAGTGTAATCGATTAATGAAAGATTATCATTTATCTGTAGAAGAAGAGTTCTTATTCAATAGCATACGCTACATGGAAACATATATTGTAGCAAATGGATTGATAGAAGAATTACAGAAGAAATTAGGCTTAACATTTTTTGATTCTGACAAGGAATATTTGTGTCGTCAATTATTTGCTCATCGTGTGACGAATAATTTTAAATCGAGCAATAAAGAGTATTCATTAACTATTTATAAATTGGTTGAAAGAATGAGTGAAATAGAGAAAATTGATTTGACTGAAAATAATCGATTATATTTATCATTATTATATCATGTGCCCGCAATGATTCTACGTTTGAAAAAAGGCATTAAGATTCAAAATCCATTGTTAGATAGTATTAAGTTACAATACTCTGAATTGTTTAGCATAGTATGGTATGCTATGTCATTCATTGAAGAAGAATTTGATGTAACATTAAATGATGATGAGGTTTCATTAATATTGATACACTTTCAAATTGCAATAGAAGATCAGTCGAAGGCAAATAATATTGTAATTATTTGTCAGTATGGGATGTCTTCAGCGCAGTTAATTTATAATAAAGTTCGTCGTTTTTTACCTGCTAAGGATAATGTGGAAATTTCTACATTAGATAAATTTCATTCTGCAGAAATTAGAAAGGTAGACTTAATTATTTCCTCTCTGACGTTTGATAGTGGAGGTATTCCATTAGTAAAAGTATCTCCATTGGTAAGTAAAACAGACTATATGAACATTATGGAAGCTTATACTAAATATTTAATTGAAGATACCTCTCATATAATACAAAATGATTTGATTTCAAAAGAAGTGAAGATTTCAGCGATTTCTAAATTTGTTAAACCATCTTTAGTGAAAACTAGAGTACAAGTTGAAAGTAAGGAAGAATGTTTAGATTTGATGATTTCTGAATTAGAAGCAAAAGGGTTAGTAACAGATGAATTTCGTACGTCAATCTTTTCCAGAGAAAAGATGGGAAACACAAACCTAGATAGTGGTGTCGCCTTACCACATGCTAATCCAACGACTGTAGTTGAATCAAATGTTTTTATTCTGTCACTGAAAAAGGCTGTTAATTGGGGTGACAGAAAAATTAAACTGGTTATTATGGTTAGTTTAGCTGAGGAAGATGGTTCTGAAATCAGAGGAGTTTATGAAGAGTTATACCAATTTATTGGGCAAAAGGAAACAGTAGATCATTTGGTAAAGATTCATGATAGTTATAAGTTATTAGAATTATTTCAAAAGAAGGAGTTATAAAAATGTATTTAGACAAAGAGTTATGTCTTTTTCAATTAGAAGTGAAGAATCAAGCGGAATTATTCAAAGTAATGTCTGAACAGTTAGTCACTAACGGCTGTGTTAAAGATAGTTTTTTAGAAGGAATAATAAATCGTGAAAAAGAATTTCCAACAGCATTAGAGATTAATCAAATTGGTTTTGCTATCCCACATACAGACTCTATTCATGTGAACAACTCTCAAATTTGTTTTGCTTCATTGAAGGAACCGCTTGTGTTTTATGATATGACAAATAAAGAACGTGAAATACCTGTTAGTCTGGTGTTTATGCTAGCAATGTCACAACCGCATGAACAAATAGATACATTGCAAAACTTAGTTAATCTATTTCAAAATCAAGAAAGAGTACAAGAATTATTAAGCTGCACGACAAAAGAACAATTTATTGAGATAGTGCATTCAGCTGGAGTTTATTAGGAGGACGAGTAAGATGGATTTAGTATTAAATAGTTTATAGGGTTAGGCTCAAACGTTTTTCTGCCATTAATTATTTTTGTAATTGGTATTTTATTTGGTCTAAAACCTAGTAAATCTTTTATTTCAGGGATTACTGTTGGTATAGGTTCAATTGGCTTAGGGTTAGTATTAAATTTACTATCTGAGGGTTTAGGAACTGCTATTCAAAAAATGGGAGAACAATACGGTGGTAGTTTGAACATTCTTGATATTGGAGTAGGTGTTGGAGGTCCTTTAGCATTTTCTACATCAATAGGAATTCTGATGATTCCTATTTCTCTAATACTTAACTTAGTTTTTGTGGTATTAGGATGGACTAAAACATTAAATGTTGATATTTGGAATTTTTGGTTTCCAATTTTTCTAGGAATGATTACACAATCTGTGACTGGGAACTTTTGGTTCGGATTAATTGGTGCAATCGTAGCGGTTATTTTACAATGGTTTTTAGCGGATCGAACTCAAGAAACAGTGAGTGAATTTTTTGGATATCCGGGGATAGCTATTACTCACATGATGGGGTTATCAGGTATTTTATTTGCCAAGCCAATGAATTGGATTTTTGATCGTATTCCAGGTTTTAATAAAATTGATGCAGATGCAGAAACATTAACGAAGCGATTTGGTATCTTAGGAGATACGGTTATTATTGGCTTAATTATTGGTATAATAGTAGGAATTATGGCTGGTTATGACACAGCTGGAATTGGTAATTTAGGAATTTCAACAGCAGCTGTAATGAAAATTATGCCAAAAATGGTTGCAATGTTTATGGAAGGATTAATGCCTATTGCAGACGCAGCAAAAGAATTTGCAAATAAGAAATTAAATGGACGTCAAGTTTATATTGGTATGGACGCTGCCTTGACTGTCGGACATCCAACTATTATGTCAACTTCTTTAAAGTTAGTGCCAATATCATTGTTATTAGCATTAGCTCTTCCTGGAAACCAAGTATTGCCATTCGGTGATTTAGCTTTCTTTGCTTTTGCAATTTGTTTAATGATTCCTTATTTCAAAGGGAATATTGTAAGAGCTTTAGTAGGTTGTTCGTTATATGTTGTTACAACCTTTTATATCTCAACATGGTTAGCTCCAGTTGTTACTGATGTATTTGCATTAGCTAGTTTTGACGTTGGAACCACAGGTTTAGTGACGATGTTATTATCAGGTTTATGGCCAGTAGGATTATTTGTTTTATTAGCTTCTTATCTTGGAATATTTGGTATCGTAATTTTAGGGGGAGTTTTAGTAGGTATATCTATTTATATGAATAAAGTGAAAAAAGCGTAAAATAAATTTAGAAAGAAGAGGTTAACATGAAAAAATTATTAGTAGTATGTGGAGCAGGTCACGCAACATCAACAATTGCAGTAGCGAAATTATCAAAATGGTTAGAAGAAGAAGCCTTACAAGACAAAGTGAAAATTTATCAATCTAAAATATCTGATGAATTAAATAAAATTGATGAGTATGACGCAGTGGTAAGCACGACAATTGTACCAGATAGTATTAAAGATAAGGTTACTAATGGATTAGGCTTGTTAACGGGAATTGGTACTGAAGCAATTTATACAGATATAAAAAAGAGATTAGGTGTCTAAAATGAAGGTGCATCATAACCAATTAACGATTAACACTGTAGCGGGACGTCCATCGTATCATGATATTCGCAAAGATATTTTAAATATAGTAGATATAGGTGGGATTAAAAATGGTGTTTTAATCATTTCAAGTCCACACACTACATGTTCTTTGTTCTTTGAAGAGACAATGCATGATACAAATTATTTTGGTGATGACTATTTGCATGTTGATATTAATAATATAATGGAATCATTAGTTCCTAAAATGGCTAGTGAAAACCAATATAATAGTCCTGGGCCCAAACATATTGAGTTTGGCACAAGCTTATCAGATCCTAATTATCCTGCAGAAAAGTGGGTTATGTTGAATACAGATGCTCATTTGCGTTCTTCGATTTATGGGACAAACTCAATGTCATTAATTATAAAAGATGGAAAGCTTTTGTTGGGAGATATGGGGCGAGTTTATTTTGTTGATTGGGATCAATTAAGAGAACGAATAAGAACGATAAATATTATGATAATGGGAGAATAAGCGGAGGGATTTAGAATGTCAATTGCACCATCATTGTTAAATGCATCTATTCTAGAAATTAAAGATTTATTTAATATATTAGAAGAAAAGAATATTGATTATCTACATATTGATGTTATGGATGGGTGTTTTGTACCGGATATGGCATTTGGTCCAAGTTTTATTAAGGATATACGACCTTTCACCGATGTTGTGTTTGATGTTCATTTGATGATAGAAACTCCAGAGAAAATTGTAAAAAAGTTTGTTGAAGCTGGAGCAGATATTGTTACCTTTCACATTGAAGCAACTAATCATGCAATGAGAGTTATTCAAATGGTAAAAGAAGCTGGAGCTAAGGTAGGTATCACCTTTAATCCTGCAACACCAGTCAGTTTCATTGAACCAATTTTATCAGTAGTTGATCAAGTACTAGTTATGACGATTAATCCAGGAACTGAAAACAAACATTTTATTCTTGAGACAGTATCTAAAATAGAGCAGTTAGATTTACTAAGAAAGAAAAATAATTATCGATATGTTATTGAAGTAGATGGGAAAATAGATAATCAAACGATTAAAACATGTAAAAAAGCAGGAGCGGATATTTTTGTATCAGGAGGATATATTTTTAATGGAGAAGATAATCCGCGTGAGCAAATTAATAAGTTGTATCAATCATTAGAGGAAGTGAGATAATCATCATGTCCAATAATTATTTAGTTGAAATAATGAACGAATTGCAATCTAACATAAGACATGTCAACCATTCAGAATTAGAACACCTTAGTGATAAAATAATACACGCTAATCATATTTTTTTAGCCGGAGCCGGTCGATCTGGAATTACGATGAAAGCCTTCGCGAATCGTTTGATGCATCTAGGATTTTCCGTAAGTCTAGTGGGTGATATTTGTTCCCCTCATTCAAAAGAAGGTGATTTATTAATTATTTGTTCTGGATCAGGGGAAACGGATAGTTTAAAAACTCTAGTTAAAAAAGCGAAAAACAATAAGGTTGAAATTGCTTTAGTAACTATGAAGCCAGATTCAACTATTGGCCAATTAGCAGATTTATTGGTTATACTACCTGGACATACTAAAGATCAGATAAAACCAAAAAAGAGTTACTTTTCTCAACCTATGGGTACAAGTTTTGAACAATTATCGTTTCTAATTTTTAATAGTTTAGTATTGACTTTAATGGACAAAATGGGTGAAACGTCAGATACTATGTATGCGCGTCATGCTGACTTTGAATAAAGACGAGCAAAATGCATTGTCAGTGTCTATTAACTTCTGGATTAAGGTAACTATTTGAGAATTTTCATCGATAATTAAAATAGTCTGTTACTTAATTTATTTATGAGAACGCTGTAAGAGGTCACTGAGTGAGAAAAAACGGGAAATTTTGAAGAAAATAATGAGTTTTAAAAATTTTAATGCTGAAATTTGTTGAGGATATTATTTTTTGTCTTGAAAAAATCACCTGATCCTAAAATGTGTTAATGTCCTAAAAATGGGCGCACGACTGATATGAACCCAAAAAGTTGAAGTTTAATTTAAGCAGCTAATTGAACGGTATGTTTTCGGTATTCAACTGGAGACATACCGTTCAATTTTTCTTTTTATTCGCTGTTATTATATTGGTTAATCTATTTATTTATCTTTTGTTCTAATTTATCTTATGTCATTAAAGGTTCACCATAATACACTTCTTGTTTTAATATATCAAAGAAATTCTCCATCGGTGAGTTATCCAAACAATTTCCTTATCGAGACATACTTTGATAGAGTCCATATAATTTTGTAAAAAGAAAGGGTCATTAATCCCTCCATAACTGGTACAATGTTTTTAAGAAGATAAACAAACCATTAGGAATTAAAATGACCAAGTACATTTTACACTGAATTTAGAAGAAATTCAAAACTTAATTGACGTAGAAGTGAAAGACAACTCTAGATACAACTTTATCATTCTTTTGTTTTCTACTTGACTTTATATAGTTAGTCTTATACTATGTTGTGGTGACTTAAGTATAACAAATCTTCATGTCTTTTTTTAGTGTTGCGTTTCTTCTTACAACACACCATAATAATAAACACCATAATGCTTAAAAAAACGACCAACCACTAATTGTTTGTTATTGCCATCAATCATTTATGTTATGTCTAACGACGATGATTAGGAAAAATCAAGTGGAACGGATAGTATGAGTATTGGAGAAGAGGAGGGCTCTGAATGTCTAAAGAATTACACATAGCGATAGTAGATGATGAAAACATTCAACTCGATGCGATGAAGTCACTAATCAATCAAACAATCAAAGAAATGGGTCTACACGCAAAAGTATCCTCCTATTCAAGTGGAGAAGCCTTTCTTTTTGAGTTAGAAGAAAACAAAGATTTAGATATTGTTTTCTTGGACATCGAGATGAAGCAGATTAATGGGTTGGAAGTGGCTAAGAAAATAAGAGAAATAGATCATGAAGTGACGCTTGTCTTTGCGACCGCATTCGCTGAATATGCCGTTCAAGGTTATGAAGTGCAGGCCCTGGATTACCTGCTCAAACCCATTGAAAGAGACAAAATTAAGCAAGTCATCCAAAGACATCTCGATAAAAAAACCTTAGTGAAAGAAACCTTAACACTGGAAGCAGAAGGTGTGATGCATAAACTTCTACTGGATGATATTCTGTACATTGAAGTCATTAAACGTGAATGTGAGATTCATTTAAACAATCAAGTGATAACCGTCACTCGTCCTTTAAAAGAATTGGAGGACAAGCTTAATGCTGACTTTATCCAGACTCACCGAAGTTACTTAGTCAATGTCGCTCACATCCATCGCCTGTTAAAAACAGATGTTGAATTATCCAACGGACAAACTGTCCCCGTTTCTAGGCGTCTCGCCAAAACAGTTCAAGAAAAATTTATTGCCTTTAATAAAGGAGCGGTGTTTTACAATGACTGATTGGATAGGGCTAACCGTCGTACTTATTATCCTTATCAGTGCAGGGATAGTTATAGTTAGGCAAAAAAAGAGCATTGATTTTTATAAAATACAAGAAAAGGAACTCGACCAATACAGCGTAGAAGTCGAAACGATTTATAGACAGATGAGAGGCATCCGTCATGACTATCGCAATCATTTACAAGTGATGCACACCTTAATGAATGACCACCGTCTGGATGAATTGGATGCGTATATTAAACAGCTTACCAATGAATTGAATCAAGTCGATACGATCATTCAAACAGGAAATACGATGATAGATGCCATCGTTAATACAAAGTTGACAGCTGCTAAACATAAAGGCATTTCCCTCTATGCGACAGCCATTGCTCCTAATGAATTGGGTGTAGAGCATGTTGATTTAGCAATTATATTGGGTAACTTGCTGACCAATGCTATAGAAGCGACTGAGAAAGAATCCAGTTCTTCTGATGAACGTTTTATTCGTTTGTACATAGCACCAATGAAAAACACATTGTATATTAATGTGACGAACACGATGACAGAGAATCCAAAACCTTCTCTGTTTTCATTAAAAAGTATCAATAGAAGAGGCTATGGCTTGTACCGAATTGACCAGGCAGTGGAGAGATATCAAGGCATGGTCAACCGTAAATGGGAAGATGGCGTGTTTGCGACAGAAGTGACGTTGCCGCTTAAAAACCGTTCGTAACCAAATACTAACCATTCATACACTTCTGAATAGGGAGTGTATTTTTTTTGGTAAGATACGATTGAGGTGATGAAGATGAAAGAAAAAATGAAGTATTCAAAAATTTTATTGAAGGAATTATATGCATTCAAACCGACAGTATTTATAGCCATTCTTTTAGCTACCCTTATTAGCGCGGCCTTACCCTTACTCCAATTGCTTTTATCTGCTTTTGTGATTCAGTGGTTAATGGAAGGGGTAGCGATTAGGGAGTACTTGCTTAGACTACTCGTGTTTATTGTTCTTATTGGAATCGCTCAAATGGGTAACTATTATTTTATGCTTTATCAAGAAGAGAATATGAACCATTTGAGAGATTTTATGAGAAATAAAATTGAAACGAAGTATTTGAAGCTGGATTATCCGCTCATTATAGGAAAAGAAGCGCAAGAAAGATATAACAATGCCAGTGAATTAACCGACAATAATACGACCCTTTTTGGCCGTTTGGTAACGGAAATCATTGAATTAATGAGTTCGTTTCTAGGGGTTGTTTTGTATATCAATATATTAAGTCAACTAGAATCTCTGTTTCTTGTTTTAGTAGGTGTCTTTCTGCTTATCGTTGTCTTCTTTAACGTATGGCAAGTGAAGATGGACCGCAAATTATTTCAAGCGAAAGCAGCCAATTCCCAAAAATTACGTTACTTGAGAAAAGTGTACGGGGAATCCCGTATCACTAAAGATGTACGGATTTTCCAGATGAAAGACTGGTTCAAGCAAGTTGAAGATAAAACAATTGCGGAATACCACCGGATCATCAAACCGAAAGTAAGGGTGACATGGACAGAAAGCACCTTGGTAAATGTAGGGATTATCGGTCTATCCGCCTTATCTTATATTAGAAGTGTTCAATTGATTGCGGCGGGAGCTATTCCGGTTTCTAGCTTTGTCATCTTTGCCGGGTCTGTTACAATCCTGGCTCAAACCATCATGACCTTAGTCAATGCTATAGGTAAAATGAATACGAGTTTAAATGAGACAAAAAAATATGATGACTTTATGTCTCAGGGTCAAGTATTTAACCATGAAGAGGGCAGATCTTTGCCAAAAGAACCCTTGTCCATCGAATTAAAAAATGTGTCCTATACTTATCCGAATAATGATACACCAACGATAAATAATGTATCTTTAACCATTAAACCTTACGAAAATCTAGCTATAGTAGGAGAAAATGGGGCTGGGAAATCGACGCTGTCTAATTTAATTGCCGGTTTGCTTAAACCGGATAGTGGAGAAATTTATATTAACGGAGTAGCTCAGAGTGAGTTTAATATTTCAGACTATTATGCTTTATTTGCGCCTGTATTTCAGGAGAAATTTTTATTGACCTATTCCATTAAAGAGACGGTCATTCAAGGCTTGCCCTTTGATGAACTGAAGTATAATCGTGTTCTTAAACAAAGTGGCTTGACTGACATCATTTCAAAATTCAAATCGAGAGACGAGACAAAAATTGTGCGCGCCGTTTATCCAGATGGAGTGAATTTGTCCGGAGGGCAGTTACAAAAACTGAAACTGGCTCAAGCCTTATATAAAGACGCACCCGTTCTCTTACTGGATGAACCGACAGCGGCTTTGGATCCCATCGCCGAACATCAGATTTATCAGGATTACTTCCAGTTTTCTAAAGATAAATTGTCTGTTTTTATTTCTCACCGCCTTTCATCAACTCGTTTTTGTGATCGCATCATTTACATCAAAGATGGAGACATAACAGAAGTCGGAACGCACGAAGAATTAATGGCTAAGCAAAAAGATTACTTTAAGCTTTACGAAGCACAAGCTTATTACTATAAACATGATAAGGAAGAAAAAGAGGAAGAAGACGAGCCAGTCGTTACAGGAGGGGTGATTTAATGGAAAAACTGACCGTGTATAAACGTGCCTTTAAAGATTTGTTTAAAATAGGCAAAACTTACTATGTGCTGTTCTTTATCCATTCATTGGCGAGATACAGTTTGCCTTTTTTCGGCTACATCTATATGACCCAAATTGTGGATGCCTTAACAAGGAATGACATGACCCGGATCCCTTCATTAATCGTGCAGTATTTAGTAATCTTGTTGGTGTTGCAGCTGATTTCTGGATGGATAGACCCGCTAGTCACTCATGAGGATTCTCTGTTTTTGAGAAAACTCTTTGCTGAACCAAATAAAAAGATGTTAACTATGCATTACCATTATGCAGAAAGTTCCGAAGTAAGAGAAGAATTAGATATCATCAACCGTAATATGATGAGCAGCCAATCTTCACTTCCAATGATTAATGTCCGTATAAAAGAAATGATGCCTGGATTGGTCAGTATTATATGGGGGGGTATTTTACTCACTCCGTTATTTAGAGTAGACACAGCCTTATTGCCAGACGGATTCTGGTGGATGCGTCCGAGTCTTATTATTAGTGTCTTCCTCCTACTGATTGGAATCAGTGTATGGATTCAAATCGCGTCATCCAAAAAATCAAGCGAACGAATTACAGCGCTTCTTGCGGAATTGAAAGAATCTAATGCCCGATTTTTCTATGAAGATGGGATTCTTCAGGACTTTAAGTCTGGAAAAGAAATGCGCCTCTACAAATTAACTGAAAAAATGATCGAAAATAAAAGAGCTGAGTCTGAACAGACAGGAAGATTACTGTCTGAAAACTATAAACGCTTTCGATCCATGATGATCCCTACTACCGGCTTATTTCAGGTGATGACCTATTTGACCTATGCCTATGTCGGCTTGCTTGTTTTAATCGGAGCTTTACCTGTTGCTTTGATTATTCAAATTTCCAGCGCACTCAGTCAAATGGTCTCTGCTTTACCAGATGTTATCCAGCACGGCATGATGATGATTTCTTCACCAGGTGAATTAGAGCAGTATTATGCATTCATGGACTTGCCTGATGAAGAGGTCGTCGGCAGTTTACCTGTAGAAAAAAGGTTAGATAATGACTATCATTTCGCAATAGAGAATATGAGTTTTTCTTATCCCGGCTCAGATGAAACAGTCCTAAAGAACATCACTGAAAAGTTTGAAGTCGGTAAAAAGTATGCCATAGTTGGAGAAAATGGCTCAGGTAAAACAACGTTTATTAAGCTACTGACTCGTTTATATGAACCGAGTGAAGGGACAATAAAAATGAATAAAATCGATGCCCATAAGTATGATTTAAGAGAATACTTCAATCTGTTTGGCGTTGTCTTCCAGGACTACCATCTAGTCGGATTTTCATTGGGACAAAACGTTTCCGTAAAACCCTCTTTTGATAGAAAGAAAGTGTTGTCTACCTTAGATAAAGTCGGGTTAGGCGACTTCGTTAGAAATCTACCCAATCAGGAAGAAACCTACCTGGGAACAGAATTTGAAGAATCAGGCGTCAGTGTCTCTGGGGGCCAAGAACAGAAAATAGCCATCGCTCGGTCTTTATATAAGGATGCGCCAGTTATGATTTTAGATGAGCCGACCGCTGCACTGGACCCAATGACTGAATTTGAAATATATCAAAACTTTGATAACTTAGTAAAAGATAAAACAGCTTTTTATATTTCCCATAGACTCTCAAGCTCCAAATTCTGCGATGAAATACTCGTTTTTGATCAAGGGGAGATCGTACAAAGAGGCACACACAAAGAACTGGTGAATGAAAAAGGAAAGTACCAGGAATTATGGAGTGCACAGGCACAGTATTATCAGTAAGTAAGAGTGAATGTATTTCGCAAGTTAAAAGTGAGCCATTTCG
>NZ_KV805727.1:0-7956 GCF_001811625.1 Globicatella sp. HMSC072A10
ATAACACACCCCTAAAATAGTTTGATTATCACCATTTTAAGGGTGTTATCCGATTATTGATAGATACTTTGTTATGGGACGCTTACGGTTAATTTCATTAATGTAAAAATAATCTGACTAATACATGATAAAGCTTTGAATTATGATATCAAATATCACACCATATAATAAAGCTTTGAATTTTGTTGCGCAATCTCATCAAGGCGATATAGAAAAATAGCCAAGCTAAAAGCTCTGAAATCATCACTATATGACTTCAGAGCTTATTCTTTGTTTATATGATTATTGTTCTAATTGTTCAACTAAGTTTTCAATATACTCTTTTAACTCAGAGGCGATTTCAGGATGTTTTAATCCATATTCAACACTCATTTGTAAAAAGCCTAACTTACTCCCCACATCGTAACGATGACCATCAAAACGTTTGGCGAAAACACGTTGAGTTTTATTTAAGGTATCGATGGCGTCGGTTAGCTGAATTTCGCCACCAGCCCCTGGAGTTTGATTTTCTAAAATAGAAAAAATTTCAGGTGTTAGAAGGTAGCGGCCAATGATTGCTAAATTACTTGGAGCATCTTCAGGTTTTGGCTTTTCAACAAAAGCATCGACATAATAAGTACTGTCATCGAATTTTCTAGATGGTGCGATAATACCATATTTAGAAGTTTGTTCTGGATCAACTTCCATTACCGCAATATTTGAGGCATAGGTTTCATCGTATACATCGATTAATTGTTTAGTTAATGGTACTTCACTTTGCATAATGTCATCACCTAACATGACAATAAATGGTTCATTGCCAACAAAGGCTTTGGCTTGTAACACTGCATCGCCTAAACCTTTAGGGTAAGGTTGACGTACAAAGAACAGATTAATACCAGTGGCTTGTTTAACTTTTTCTAGAAGTTCCATCTTGCCTTGTTTTAACAAGTGTTCCTCTAATTCAATATTAGAATCAAAATGATCTTCGATGGAACGTTTACTTTTACCAGTAATAATTAGTATATCTTCGATACCTGAGGCAATCGCTTCTTCAACAATAAATTGAATAGTTGGTTTATCCACAATCGGCAACATTTCTTTGGCCATGGCTTTGGTAGCAGGCAAGAAACGAGTTCCAAGTCCAGCAGCAGGGATTACAGCTTTTCTTACTTTTTTCATATGTATCTAATCATCCTTTATTTTGGGTTATATTTTGATAAATGTTCAGATATTTCTGATTGACTTCATCCCAATTAAATTTGTTAGCATTATTAAGTGCATTCTTGGATAGTGTTGCATAGTTTTGCTTAATAAAATCAATTGCTTTAGTAAAGCCTAATTCATCAGTTTTTGCAACGCTGACACCAATATAGTGATTGTCAAAGAAGGAATCAAATCCTTCATTTTGAGTATAGATAACAGGCAATCCTTGACTCATTGCTTCCGGATAAACTAATCCAAATGTTTCTGGAGAAGAGAGTAGGGCAAAGACATCCATTGTTCGATAAAAGTCTTTTAACTGCTCTTTATTCTTAGGACCGTGATAGGTGACACAATCAAACGTTTTTAATTGTTGAACTATTTTAGGGTTCCAAGTAGGTCCGACAATGTTTAAATGTGCTTGTGCTATATTCTCGGAGTAAGACTGGACCATTTTGGCTAATTGAACAAAACGTTTTTCATGAATTGTTTTACCAACAGAAACAATTTGAAGAGGGGAATGAATCGCCGGTTGCTTTTCGGTAAAGCGATTTTGTAACCAATAAGGGTCAATCCCATTGCTAATTACTTGTGTTTTTGCACGCAAAGTTTCTTTCATTCTTGAAGGAATATGATTAGCAAATACTTCATTATAATTATTACGTGAAATGAAGAAGACCTGACTGGCATTTTCTAATATTTTTAATCCCATTGGCTTTAACCATGGCATTTTGTCAAAAAATGTCCGAATATCAGCACTTCTTACTGCCACGACGTAAGGGGTCTTAGTTTCTTTCCATAATTGGTAGGCTAACCATCCATTTGAAAATAATGAATGAGCATGAATTAAATCATATTGTTCAGCTTGATAAGTATTTTTCAAATCTTTTAAAATATTATAATGTTTTAAATGAAAAAGATAGCGTTCAAACTGATGATGGTTTCGGTGAATTGTTGTATAGTCTCCACTTGCTGCAATGCGTTCTTCAGGAAATTGATGGGAGATAGGAACGTAGACATCAATTTCTAAACCCGCATTTAATTGACGGTCATATAAATGTTTAAAAAGACCTGAGGTCGAAAAATAAGAATTAATATGTAAAACTTTCATTTTTATTCAGCTGCTTCCAATTCAGCCACCCGTGATTCTAACATCTCCACACGTTCGACTAATTCCATTGTTGCATCATCATTGAAAGTTGTTTGTTCATCATTTAAACTTAAAATTTCAATCATCCAATAGCCAATAATTAGAAAACCAATGACGATAATCATCAATGAAATCATACCACCACGGTCTAATCGCTTGTCGAATTCGTCAATTTGCTTACTAAATGCTTGATCTAATTTAGCATTAGTATTTTTATTGTCTTGCATCATTCTTACCCCCAATTATGATTGGTGAATTAAAATGCCCATTCTCCATTACGGAAAATAGCAAAAGTTTCACCATCTTTTGTAATTCCATCAATATTCATTTCAGCGTTACCAACCATAAAGTCAACATGGACAGTTGAACGGTTTAAACCACTTGCTTTTAATTCTTCTTGCGACATTTTGGTACCATTTTGAACGGAAGTGGCATAAGCTTGTCCAATCGCTAAATGGTTTGAGGCATTTTCATCAAATAAAGTATTGAAAAATGTAATATTTGATTGAGAAATAGGGGAGCTATGTGGTACTAATGCCACTTCACCTAAACTACGAGCTCCTTCATTATTTTCAATTAATGTTTTTAGAGTCGCTTCCCCTTCAGCAGCACTTACTTCAATGATTTCGCCATCTTTAAATTTGAAAGTCATGTCACGAATGACGACTCCATTATAACTTAAAGGTTTTGAACTTTTAATAATACCATCTGCACGACGGAAATCTGGTGCAGTGAAAACTTCTTCTGTTGGCATATTGGCAATAAAGATTTCACCTTGTTGATTCGTACTGCCAGCACTTTCCCAAACATGATTCAATGGTAAACCAACCGTAAAGTCAACACCAGGAGCGGTATAATGTAAGCTGTCAAATTGTTTTTCATTTAAGAAATCAGCTTTTTCATTTAAAGTTGCTTCATGTTTTTCCCAAGTTGCAACTGGATCTTGCTCATAAACACGTGTCGTTTTAAAAATTTGATCCCATAAAGCATCAACTTGCGCCTCTGAGCTTTCTAATTCGGGGAAGACTAATGCTGCCCACTCTTGACCAGCTGCGGCACATACGAGCCAACTCATTACATTAGCTTGTGAGGCAATACGTTGTTCAGAAAATGCTAATGAAGCGGCTTTGCTTGCTGCTGCTAATTTTTCTGGGGCAATATCTTTTAATGCATTTGGATTTGCCGAACGTAGGGCAATTCTTTTGGCACGTGTTTCAATATCGTACTTAGATTCAGCCACACGATATTCAGGAATATCTGTTAATGTTTCAACTGATTGATGTTGATAACCTAAAATACTAATGGCAGTATCCGTCCAATTAACTTTAACGTGTTTTGCACCTAATTGATAAGCATGTTGTGTCATTAATCTTACCAATGGCGCTTGTTCTATTTCGGCATTGATTAAAACATAATCATCTGTCGAAACATTTAACCCTTTTGTCATTAATAAATTTGCATATTTATCTAATAAAACATCAAAATTTTCTAATACCATATTATACCTACTTTCTATGATTCAAAATGACTAGCAATGGCATCTGCTAGGGCATTCAAGTTTTCAATATCTTCATCTTCAGCGTTTAAATTGACTTTTACACTTTCGCCACCTTTAGTTGCACCCGTTGCAACAAATTGATTTTCAAAGAAATCAACAGCAGCACAGAAATAATCATAAAAATCATCGCCAGAACCAAAGACACCAAAAACTTTACCGGTTAAATCAAGTTCACCTAATTCTTTATGGAAATCAATCATTTCATCAGGTAAAACACCATCAACACCATAGGTATAGCTACCTATGATACAAATATCATAATCTAAAAAATCGTGTGCATCGGCTTGCATACAATCAACTATTTCAACATTAATATCATGTTCTTCAAGTCTTTCAGCAACGATATCAGCCATTTCTTCGGTATTACCGGTTAAACTGGCAAATACAATTAGGGCTTCAGCCAAACTAATTCCTCCTTACATTGCACCTTTTTTAAGGTTTTCGTTTCTATTATAACAAAGATTCCCTTCAATATATATATAAATTAAATATAGATTTGAATTTTAAAGGTGAAACCACTATGAATAATTTTTGATAACCTAATAAATTCGCTATCATTAACTTCTTATCTTGTGTTATAATGAACACTAAGAGTAAATAAGTATAGGAGTGGTATGATGTCAGTTTTAGTTACTGGTGGAGCGGGTTATATTGGTAGCCATACAGTGGTAGAGTTATTAAATTTAGGAACCGACGTGATTATCGTTGATAATTTTTATAATAGTAAGCCAGAAGTATTAGAGCGCATTAAAGAAATTACTGGCAAAGACTTTAAGTTTTATGAAGCTGATATTTTAGACAAAGAAACAATGACTAAAATTTTTGCTGAAAATGATATTGAATCCGTGATTCATTTTGCCGGTTATAAAGCGGTGGGTGAATCTGTTTCAAAACCTTTAGAATATTATCATAATAATATCGAGGGAACGGTTGCCTTATTAGAAGTCATGCGTGCAGCAAATGTAAAAGATATCGTATTCTCATCTTCAGCAACTGTCTATGGTTCGGAAAATCCTTCTCCATTAGTTGAAAGTATGCCAGCTAATACGGCAAGTAATCCTTATGGTTATACTAAAGTTGTTAATGAACATTTACTAACTGATTTAACCATTGCTGATCCAGAATGGTCGGTCACCTTATTACGTTATTTTAATCCTATTGGTGCTCATGAATCAGGACGTATTGGTGAAGACCCTCAGGGAATTCCTAATAATTTGATGCCATATATTACACAAGTTGCAATTGGTAAACGGGATCAATTAACCATTTTTGGTAATGACTATGACACTCCAGATGGTACTGGTGTGCGTGATTATATCCACGTAGTTGATTTAGCAAAAGGTCATATTAAAGCCTTAGAAAAGAACAAAGAACAAAAAGGTGTAAAAGTTTATAATCTTGGTACAGGAGTTGGCTATTCAGTGCTTGACTTAGTCAATGCCTTCCAAAATACTAATAATATTGAGATTAAATACGTAATCAGTGAACGTCGTCCAGGCGATGTCGCAACTTGTTATGCAGACGTTACGGCAGCCAATAATGAGTTGAATTGGAAGACTGAAAAGACTTTAGAGGATATGTGCCGTGATTCTTGGAATTGGCAATCAAATAATCCTCAAGGATATGACGAGAAGTAGTGTTCGCAAATGAAAAATAAACGTAGACAAACACCTCAACATATTAGTCCTAAATTTGAGCCAAATACCAAAATTAAACGTTCTAATGGCATGATTACGTTATTTATCAGTATGGCGCTATTTGTCACTTTATTTTTCTTTGGTTACCATTATTATATGGGGATTGAAAAAAGCTACTATCATTCGATTGAAGAGATAAATTGGATTGAAAAAGCGGATCGTTTGTCCAAAAATCAGCCTACGACTTTTTTAGTCGTAGGTCTGTCTTTTCCAGATGCTGGCAGAATTGAATCTCAACAAGCAACGAGTTGGAATCTCATTACTTTAAATCCTAAGACAGGACAAGGGTTATTAAGCCAGGTAGATGCTCAGTTAGAAATTGATAATAAGCCTTTATCTCAATGGAACCCACGTCATCAAACGGATTTATTATTAAATAAATTAGAAATAATATTGGACCAAAATATTGATCATTTAACGGTTATTTATTTGTCAGAAACAAAAAGTCTTATTGACTTGTTTCCTAATATTACGATTACACCTCAAGCAGACTATACCTATAATGATTTGCACCTACAAAAAAATCAAAACACTTTACTTTCAGGACGATTAGCTTTACAATATATGCTTAATCAAGGAGAAGAGACTGTTTCAGAGCGAAATCAACGAGTGAATGAGGTCTTATTAGGTATTTGGAATGAAGTATACGGTTTGAACCATTTACCGCATTGGAAGACTTATTTCGATGAAGCCAGTCAAACAGTATATAGTTCGTTATCTTGGCAAGATTACTTACGGTTAAATTTTGGCAGTTACCAAAAAGCTATAAAGGATTTAACCATCCATGAAGTGGATAAAGATAATTTGGAGGAGCTAAGAACAAAAGTCAAAGAAATAATCAATTAGTCGTATTATTAAGGAAGTTAATTAAATGAATCAAGAAACAAATAAAATTAAAAAGAAAAAGAGAAATTGGCTGAAAATCCTAAGTGCAATCTTTGTGATTTTACTCGCCGTTGGTTTAGGGCTTTTCATTAAAGTGAACTCAGACATTAATGAATTAAAAAAATCAGTGGTAGTTGAAGATATTTCAGTCAATAAATTACGTGACAAAGAAGCCGAAGTAGATGAAGGGGAACCGTTGAATATTTTACTTTTGGGAACTGATGCGAATAATTTAGAACGAACCGAAGATCAAGGCTTTGTGAGTCGATCTGATACTATTATGATTGTCAGTTTAAATCCTCAGACACAAACAACTAAAATGTTAAGTATTCCACGAGATACTTTATCCTTTATTGAAGGCTATAATGAACCTGAGAAGATTAACCATGCGTATGCCTATGGTGGCATTGAGACCGCTATTGATACAATTCAAGCCTTTTTAAATATACCAATTGACTATTATGCTGTATTGGATATGTCAGGATTAGAAGAATTGATAGATGCGATTGGTGGCATTGAAGTCACTAGTCCTTTAACTTTTACTTATCGAGGCACCCAATTTAAAAAGGGTGAAACAAGGGAAGTAAATGGAGTCAAAGCGATGAATTTTGCCCGGATGCGTTATGATGACCCTGAAGGCGAAGTTGGACGGCAAAATCGCCAAAAAATGGTTATTAAAGCGATAATGGATAAATTACTCAGTTTGAATGCTGTTACTTATTACCCACAAATTTTACAAGTGGTGGCCAAAAATGTTAAAACAAATTTTGATTTAACAACCATTTTATCGGTATATCCTAAGTATGTGTCAGCTCTCAACAATATTTCAGCTATTGAATTTGATGAAATGCAACCATTATATTTAGATGATATTTTTTACTTTAATATTCCAGTCTCTGCACGTTTGAAAGTTTCAAATGAATTACGAGCTCATACTCAACTTGAAGCGATACTAGCAAGTTCATTGGCTGACCCGATGGCTGATAATGAAAATGAGTTCATTAAGAGTGAATTGATTGTGATGAATCAATATCCAAGTGGACTAACACAAGAGCAAATTGACGCTATCAATCAACAACAGGCCGATTTAGAAAGAGTACGTGATTTAGAGACTTCATATTATGAAGGCGATATTTACCAACAACCAACCCAAGGATATGAAGCACCTTCTTATCAACCTAGTTATACTGAAGCGCCGTATTATCCTCCACAAACCGAACAACCTAGTGTCACTGAGCCGCCGGCCTATACAGAACCGGTGACGGAACCACCCGTCGACACAGCACCACCGGTTACGCAACCACCTGTGCAGAGTGAACCTGAAGTGACAAATCCTGTCGTAACCCAGCCACCAGCTGAATAGGTATGGATAGGGTAAGATGACCAGATTGAATAACTTAAATAAACAAAAATAAATAACGAGGTTTGGCGATAAAGATGTTTTCGCTAGACCTCGTTCATTTGTGCGCCCAGCATGGGCGTTA
>NZ_KV805728.1:0-28741 GCF_001811625.1 Globicatella sp. HMSC072A10
TTTTTTATAAATACATCAGTTTTGAAGACCTTGGTTGCTTTTTGGCGCTAAGGTTTTTTTGTTTGCTTTTATATTATCTAACGGAGTCTCTATGTCAATGGGGCTAACGTATTTACAAATATGATCTAAAATCTTGTTATGGTGTTATTTTCAATTGGTGTGGTCTTTAAATTTCGGTTATATGCTAGATGAATCTTATATGTAGTATAGTTAGGCATTTGATGATTGTATTAGTTTTTTTACTTATTAATTCTTTATTAATTTTTACGAACATTAACAATTATTTACTAGCTATCATTTGTTTTTTTGCTATAATAGATTTATTAAGAGACTGGAGGTTTTTTTATGGCAACAATGTCGAATAAAATGAAACGCAATCAGAGGATTGTTTACATTAGTCAATATTTTGTGACTCATCCAAATGAATTAATTGGTTTATCATATTTTTCCGATTATTTTAACTCTGCTAAATCTTCTATCAGTGAAGACATTGATTTTGTTAGAGGGATTTTTGAAGAAACAGAGATTGGTGTCATTGAAACAATAGCGGGTGTTCAAGGCGGCATGATTTTTAGACCGGCTTATTCAGACGTTAAGACAAATGAATTAATGGATGAAATTCGTCAGAGATTAACCGAAGGAAAGAGAATTTTACCAGGAAATTATGTATATTTAGCGGATTTATTACAAGATCCTAGGTTATTAGATAACATTGCGAAACTAATTGCCGTGAAATATCAAAAAGAAGAGATTGATGCTGTCGTAACGATTGAAACTAAAGGAATTGGTCTTTGTGTTGCGGTTGCTAAATATTTAAATGTTCCTCATGTAGTGGCTCGAAGAAGTTCTTCTGAAATGGATGGTTCTACTATTTCTGTTAACTATGTATCAGGGTCTCATCAAAGAGTTTCTAAAATGGAACTTTCAAAAGTTAGTTTAAAAGCAGGAAGTAAAGTTTTAATCATTGATGACTTTCTTCGAAATGGTGGAACAATGATTGGATTAATGAATTTAATTGAAGAATTTGATTGTAAAACTGTTGGGATTTGCGTGTTTGTTGAGAGTACATATCGAGACCATGAACCCATCCCGGATTATGACTCTTTATTAAAGGTCGAAATCGTTTATAATAAAGAAGAATCACGTTTTGAACTTCAATCAGAACTTGGAACTTTTTTTGAGTAAATGCAGTTTTTTTATCAATATTCTGTTCTCATTGTGCTATAATTAGATGGTAAGAAATACAAAGAGGAGTGTTTTGATGGAAAATCGTTTAGCTGTTATTCTAGCAGCCGGAAAAGGAACCAGGATGAAGTCAAAATTATACAAAGTATTGCATCCAGTATGTGGCTTATCGATGGTGGAACATGTGGTAAATTCAGTAAAATCATCGGGTGTAGATGAAATTGTTACAATTGTTGGCCATGGTGCTGAAACAGTTAAAGAAGTTTTAGGTGAACAATCTAAGTACGCATTGCAAGAGGAACAATTAGGAACGGGTCACGCGGTCCTACAAGCTAAAGATTTAATTGGTGATTTAGAGGGACAAACATTGGTTATTTGTGGCGATACGCCGTTACTTTCAAGTGACACTTTAAATTATCTATTTAAATATCATTCGGAAAACCAAACAAGTGCAACTATTTTAACAGCTATTGCTGAAGATCCAACGGGCTATGGACGTGTCGTACGTTCTACGAGTGAAGATGTTGAAAAAATTGTCGAACAAAAAGACGCTTCAGAATCAGAATTGAAAATTACAGAAATCAATACAGGTACTTACGTTTTTGATAATAAAGCTTTATTTAAAGCTCTAGCAAATGTCAAAAATGATAATGCCCAAGGTGAATATTATTTACCAGATGTGATTGAATTGATTAAGGCTGAAGGCGGTAAAATTTCCGCTTATATTATGGATGATATGTCAGAAGCATTAGGAGTAAATGATCGTGTCGCTTTATCTCAAGCAAATGAGTTAATGACAAAACGTATTAATTTAGAGCATATGCGCAATGGTGTCACCATCGTGAACCCAGCGACTACCTTTATTGAAGCAAGTGTTAAAATCGGTAACGATACCATTATTGAACCGGGTGTCATGTTAAAAGGCAATACCATTATTGGATCTGATTGTTTAATAGGTGCTAATAGCGAAATCGTAGATAGTGAAATTGCAGATAATGTCGAAATTTCTCAATCAGTTATTGAAAAATCAGTCGTTGCAGAAGGCGTGACAATTGGACCGTTTGCTCATCTTCGTCCAAACAGTAAGTTAGATAAAAATGTACATATTGGAAACTTTGTAGAAGTAAAAAATAGTACGATTGGTGAAGGAACCAAAGCAGGCCATTTAACTTATATTGGGGATGCTGATTTAGAAGAAAATATTAATGTGGGATGCGGTACCATTTTTGTGAATTATGATGGTAAACATAAACATCGTTCACATGTTGGAAAAGATGCCTTTATTGGATGTAATGCGAATATTGTTTCACCTGTTAATATAGGTGAAAAAGTATTTGTTGCGGCCGGCACAACGGTAATCAAAGATGTTGAATCAGAATCATTAGTCATTTCAAGATCTGAACAAAAAAATATTCCAGGCTATTGGGAAAAATTACAAAAAAAATAAGCGTCAGAAAATAGATCAAAATTAAATGGAGGTTCATTTCGTGACAAAAGTACATTATAAAGATCCAAAATTGAAGATTTTTTCATTAAGTTCAAATAGACCCTTAGCAGAAAAAATTGCAGAAGAAGTAGGAATTGAATTAGGACAATTAACAATTTCTCATTTTTCTGACGGTGAAATTAAAGTAAATATTGAAGAAAGTGTTCGTGGAGATCATGTTTACGTCGTTCAATCAACTTCATTCCCAGTAAGTGATCATTTAATGGAATTAATGATTATGATTGATGCTTTACGTCGTGCAAGTGCAAAAACAATTAATATTGTGATTCCTTATTATGGATATGCGAGACAAGACCGCAAAGCCCAATCAAGAGAGCCGATTACAGCTAAGTTAGTAGCGAATATGTTGACGATGGCAGGAGCTTCTCGTATTTTAGCATTAGACTTGCATGCAGCTCAAATTCAAGGATTCTTTGATATACCAGTGGACCACTTAATGGGAGCACCTTTATTAGCGAATTATTTCTTAGAAAATAATTTACATGGGGATGATTGCGTAGTCGTTTCCCCTGACCATGGTGGTGTTACTCGCGCTAGAAAATTAGCAGAATTCTTAAAATCTCCAATTGCAATCATTGATAAACGCCGTCCACGTCCAAATGTTGCGGAAATCATGAATATCGTGGGGGATGTTGAAGGTAAAAAATGTATTATTATTGATGATATGATTGATACAGCTGGAACGATTACTTTAGCCGCCAATGCCTTAAAAGAAAAAGGTGCTAAAGAAGTTTATATTTGTTGTACTCACGCTATTTTATCAGGCAATGCAAAAGAAAAATTAGAAGCAGCGCCAGTTGAAAAAGTGATTATTACCGATTCAATTGTCTTACCGGAAGAAAAGAAAATTGATAAAATTGAAATTATTTCCGTTAGTCAGTTAGTGGGAGAAGCCATTCGTCGAATCCATGAAAATCGTTCTGTCAGTCCATTATTTAGCGAAAAATTCAATATTTTGGATTAATTTGAGTTAAATAGTTAATCCATTAATAAAACCTTTCAAACCAATTTACGAAGTTTGAAAGGTTTTTTCGGTGCGCCCAGCAAGGCTTTCTCTATAGAAACTAAGGCTCTTCATGGAACTTGACTAATTAGATGTGGTATAATGAACAAAAGTAAAAGTCAAAATAAAGATTAAATTGACGTTAATAATGAAGGAGTATATTATGTTTAATTATACGGATGATAGTTTATCATTACATACTGACCTATATCAAATAAATATGTTAAAAACGTATTGGGATGACAATACAGCTGATCGACAAGCGGTATTTGAAGCCTATTTTAGAAAAAATCCTTTTGAAAATGGATATGCTGTTTTTGCAGGATTAGAACGAATCGTTCAATATTTAAGTAATTTGCGTTTTTCCAAAACTGATATTGAATATTTAGAAAGCTTAGACTTATATCCACAGGAATTTTTAGACTATTTACGTGATTTCAAATTTACTTGTACCGTGAGAAGTTTGGTTGAAGGAGAACTATGTTTTGCAAACGAACCTTTAATTCAAATTGAAGGGCCTTTAGGTCAATGTCAAATCGTTGAAACTGCGATACTCAATATTTTAAATTTCCAAACATTGATTGCCACTAAAGCCTCTCGTATGCGTAGTGTGATTGGTGAGAATGATAAGTTATCAGAATTTGGAACCCGTCGTGCTCAAGAAATGGAAGCAGCTATTTGGGGTACTCGTGCTGCTTATATTGGAGGATTTGATTCGACTAGTAATGTTCGTGCTGGAAAATTATTCGGTATTCCTGTCTCCGGTACTCATGCTCATTCTTTAGTACAAGCCTATCGTGATGAATATACTGCATTTAAAAAATATGCTGAATCACATAAAAATGTTGTATTTTTAGTGGATACTTATGATACATTACGTTCAGGTGTGCCCACTGCTATCCGTGTAGCACGTGAAATGGGTGATAAAATTAATTTCTTAGGAGTTCGAATTGACTCTGGTGACATGGCTTATCAATCAAAAAAAATTCGTGAACAATTAGATGAGGCAGGTTTCCCAGATGCTCACATTATTGCTTCTAATGATTTAGATGAAAAAACGATTCTTAACTTAAGAATGCAAGGGGCAAAAATTGATGATTGGGGTGTTGGGACTAAAATTATTACTGCTTTCGATCAACCTTCACTCGGAGCGGTATATAAATTAGTCAGCATTGAGGATGAAAATGGTGAAATGGTACCAACCATGAAAATTTCAAGTAATGCTGAAAAAATGTCGACTCCAGGTGTGAAACAAGTTTGGCGTATTACACGTAATCGTGATGGCAAATCCGAAGGTGATTATGTTGCTTTAATTGATGAACGTCCCGATTTATTAGATGAACTTTTTATGTTCCATCCGGTACATACATATATCAATAAGACAGTTAAAGACTTTACTGCTAAGCCATTATTAGTTGAGGTCTTTAAAAAGGGTGAGTTAGTATATGAAGTTCCTTCATTATCTGAAGTGAAAGACTACGCTAATAAATCGATTAATGCATTATGGGATGAATACAAACGGATTTTAAACCCTGAACAATATCCGGTAGACTTATCTCAAAAATTATATGATGAAAAAATGGCAAGTATTAAAGACATTCGTTCAAAAATCGACAGTCAAGTTAAAAAAATGGAAAAAGGTGATCAATAATGCGTCCTTTACAACAGGAAATTATTAGCGCTTTGCATGTTGCTCCTACAATTGATCCAAAGCAAGAAGTAAGACGTACCATTGATTTCTTAAAAGAATATTTAATGGCACATCCATTTTTAAAAACTTATGTTTTAGGAATTAGTGGTGGACAAGATTCAAGTCTAGCCGGTCGTTTAGCTCAATTAGCGATAGAAGAAATCAGAGCAGAAACCGGTGATGAAAGTTATCAATTTATTGCAGTTCGTCTACCTTATGGAGTTCAAAATGATGAAGCGGATGCTATAGCGGCGCTTGAATTTATTCAACCTGATCAAATAATGACTATTAATATTAAAGAGAGCACTGATGCGATGGTTAAAGCATTGGAAATGAATCCGTTAGCTATTAGTGATTACAATAAAGGAAATATTAAGGCTCGTCAAAGAATGATTGTCCAGTATGCGATTGCCGGACAAATGGCTGGGGCTGTGATTGGTACCGATCATGCCGCGGAGGCCGTAACCGGTTTTTATACCAAATTTGGCGATGGTGCCGCTGATATCACACCATTATGGCGCTTAACTAAAGGCCAAGGACGCGAATTAATGAAAGAACTTCAGTCACCAGAACGATTATATTTAAAAGTTCCTACAGCGGATTTAGAAGAAAATAAACCGATGATTGCTGATGAAGTGGCTTTAGGAGTAACGTATCAAGCCATTGATGATTATTTAACGGGTAAAGAAGTATCAGAACAAGACGCAGAAACAATCGAAAAATGGTACCTTAAATCGCAACATAAACGTCATTTACCTATTACCATTTTCGATGATTTTTGGAAAAATTAATAAGTTGGTAGAAAGGAGACAGTGAGATGCTAAGCCAAATAGGAACGGCCTTCTTACAAGTAACTCTTTTATCTTTTGTACTAACAGCTGTACTATTACATATTGCTAAAAGAAAAAAGTGGCTCGATAAGGATCCACATCAAATTCAAGAGAGTCAAAAAAAAGTTGCCAGTTATGGTGGGATTGCCATATTTTTAAGTTTTTGGATCGGGTCTATTTTCACAATACCTCAATTATTATCGTCAAGTAATCAATTTTGGTTGTTCATTGCCTCGATTGTCATCCTAATCGTGGGGATTATTGATGATACGATTGAATTAAATCCGATACAAAAAACTATCGGGATTCTATTAGCTGCGAATCTATTGTATTTTAAAGCAGGCATTGAATTTTCTTCTGCATTATTACCTGAAGCGAGTCCTTTATTTTTTGAAATATTATCCTATTCTGCTACTATTATGTGGATTTATGCGGTGACCAATGCGGTAAATCTGATTGATGGCGTTGATGGTTTAGCTTGCTCAGTATCCATTGTCAGTTTAATTACCTTAATTATTACGACTTACTTTTTTAGTTTGTCCATTAGAATGGCATTTCTGACAATGTTAATCTTATTAACAGGTGCTATTTTAGGTTTTTTACCTTTTAATTGGGTACCGGCAAGAATCTATTTAGGGGATACTGGGGCTTTATTTATTGGCTTCATGTATGCTGCTTTATCGGTTTCAAATTTGAAAAATGCTAGTTTATTTTCATTAATAGTACCTGTTTTAATCTATATGGTTCCATTGTTTGATGCAAGTTATGCGATGATGAGACGATTCTTAACGAATAAACCGATTGGTCAAGCCGATCGCGAGCATTTACATCATCGATTGTTAAGATTTGGTTTTTCAAAGAGACAAGTGGTTTTATCAATGATTTGTATCACGATTATCTTTTCTTTAATTGCAATTTTTTCACATATCTGGCCTAATTATCGAGTAATTTGGTTAATCGTAACCGGAATCATTTTAATCATTTTAATGGTAACAATGAATAAATTATCTAAACAAAATAAATAGTAAAGGATGATAGAATGAAAATAGCTTATATCGTAGATAGTACCGCTGGATTAAAAGACGAATTAAAACAACATCCAGATGTTTATGTTTTAAATTTAACGATTAATTTTGCCAATGGCGATGTGTATGAGGATTCAACAGAAGATTCAAAAGTAAAAGCTTTTTATCAACGTTTAAAAGAAGAAACTCAATTACCCACTACTGCGCAACCGTCACCAGGTGAATATTACCAATTAATGGATCAATTAATAGCAAATAATTACCAAGCAGTCATTGTGATTAATTTGTCTAGTCAGTTAAGCGGCACTTTTCAAACATCGCAAATGGTTTTAAATGAATATTCAGATCGTTTAATGGTCACAGCGATTGATTCAAAAGGTACTTCTGTTGTAATTGAGAATATGTTAGAACAGGCGTTAGAGATGCAAAATATGGGGCTTACTTTTAAAGAGATTAATGAAAAATTAAATTGGCTAGCTGAAGAATCTCATATTTATATGGTCATTGAAGATTTGAATAACCTAGTAAAATCAGGACGCTTATCATCTGCCAATGCTTTTTTAGGGTCCTTACTGCAAATAAAACCATTATTAGAATTTACTGATACGGGAGCAGTTCAAGTAATCGAAAAAATTAGAACAGAGAAGAAAGTTTATAAGCGTTGGGAAGAAATTGTTGAAAATGCATTGCAAAAGTTTCCTAATGGCATTCATTTAAGATTTGCTCATGGAGACGCTTATGAAGCGGTCGCAGCTGTTCAAGAAACAATGAAAAAGAAATTTCCTCAAATAAAATCCTTTGGCATAGGTTATTTGACACCAGTAGTAGGCGTACACGGCGGAAATGGTGTCAAAGGAATGGCAATAATTCCTGTTGCAACTCATTAGGAGGGATCAATTGTCCGAGAATTTTCGTACTATTTTAAAAGAATTTGTTTCTGAAATGGAAATAAAAAAATCACGCTTTATAACTTATTTGGTCCCTGTTAAGACTGAGGCCGAAGTTGAAGAAAAATTGAAAACTATTCGTAAAGAACATCATAAAGCGAATCATCACTGTTCAGCCTTTGTAATAGGGGAAGATTTTTCCATTCAAAGAATGAGTGATGATGGCGAACCTAGTGGCACAGCGGGCGTACCAATGTTAGAGGTGTTAAAGCATCATAAACTAACCAATATATTGGCTGTGGTAGTTCGCTATTTTGGAGGTATCAAATTAGGGACTGGCGGATTAATTCGAGCTTATGGTAATTCAGTGAGTGAAGCTTTAAAAGAGGCAGAAATCGTCGCTAATATTAGTCAGATGCGGATTTCTTTAATTATTGGTTATCCCTCAGTAGATACTTTTAATTATTTTCTCAATAAAACCGAGCATCCTATCACTATCCTTGATACAATATATACCGACCAAGTCAATTATCAATTAGCTGTTAATATCGAAAGTGCAAAAACAGTAGAAGAAGAGTTAATTTCATTATTTAATGGACAACTGACTTGGGAAAAAATTGGTGAAGACACGGTCTATATTCCAATAAAAAATAAATCATAAAGAGGAGGTAATCAATGAAAACTGCATTAATTGTCGATAGTGTAGGCTATCTGTCTGAAGAATTAAATTCACTATCAAATGTTTATACAATTGATTTAACAGTTAATTTTAGTGATGGCACTGTCATCAGTGATACCTGTGCGCCAGCACAATTAAAATCATTCTATGATCGTTTAAGTAAAGAAACTCAACTACCTACCACCTCTCAACCACAAGTAGGTAAATATTATGAGTTGCTTGATCACTTAGTAGCTGAGGGATATCAAACCGTTTTTTGTATTCACTTATCAGCAGGGATTAGTGGTACTTATCAAACCGCGGTAATGGTTACCAGTGAGTATCAAGATAAAATACAAGCCTATTGTATTGATTCCAAGGGAGCTTCTGTGACGATGGAAGGTCTAGTAAGAGCGGCTTTAAAAATGATTGATCAAGGAGAAGACTCTTCACTTATTGCGAATAAATTAAATTGGTTGGCTAATGAAAGTCGTATTTATTTAATGGTTGAAGATTTAACCAACTTAGTAAAAGGTGGCCGATTAAGTGCCACAAGTGCCCTCTTAGGTGGTGTATTACAAATACGACCATTACTCTATTTTGATCAAGAGGGTAAAATTGTTTTGTTTGAAAAAATTAGAACCAATAAACGAGTGTTTAAGCGGTGGTCTGAATTAGTTCAAGAAGCAACCGACAAATATCCGAAAGGGATTAGTATTGCATTTGCGCATGGAGACGCGTATGACGAAATTAAAAAGGTTGAAATGCAAATTGTTGCTGAGCATCCAGGAATCACCTCTTCGGTTTCAGCTTTGGGACCTGTAGTGGGAACTCATACAGGACGAGGAACAAAAGGTATTGCCATTATTCCAAATATTGAAAATTATTTATAATATATATTATAGTGCTAAATTAACATCATAATTTCTAGTGCTCTTTCTATCCTCGTCATAGTAAACGACTTATAATATTCATGTTGTACTTATAGGAATTGCATAGAGCTGTTTAGTTCGGGAGTGGGTTAGTTGAAGGTAAGTTATTTTTTTACTTCACTCTCATTCCTTTTTTATTTTTTATCTTTATATTTTAGCTAGCGGTAGAATTTTTTAACGCTTTAAGGTATGATGAAAAGGTAAATAAAAGCATAATTTTAAATGGATTAGATATTTAGGAGGGATTATGTGTCCACAGGATTAGAATTAGGTTTATATACTTTAGGAGAACATGTTGTAAACCCTCATACCAAACAATTGATTACGCCTCAAGAACGGATTAAAAATATTATTGAAATGGCACAATTAGCCGAACAAGCTGGTTTTGATATTTTTCAAGTAGGAGAATCGCATCAACGCAATTTTATTAGTCAAGCCCATTTAATTATTTTAAGCGCGATTGCTCAAAGTACTAAAACGATTCGCTTAGCTTCAGGTGCTACCATTATAGGCGTAGCTGATCCAGTAAGGGTATACGAAGCCGCATCAACAATTGATTTACTATCAGATGGTCGAATGGAATTGGTATGTGGAAGGTCTGCTCGGACGGGTCTCTATGAGACATTAGGATTTGAATTAGCTGATTACGAAGCCTTATTTAATGAAAAATTTGAGCTTTTAAAATTAATCAATCAACGGGAAGTTGTTAACTGGACCGGTGAACATCGTGCTCCTTTAAATAATGTTCCTGTATTACCCCGTGCTCTTCAGGAACAAGGATTACCAATTTGGCGAGCTGTTGGCGGAAGTTTAGAGTCAGTAAAACAGGCTGGTCAAGCAGGGGATCCAATTTATGTATCGCACTTTAGTGGGGATTTAAAACATTATCAATTATTAATTGATCAATATCGTCAGTCGTTAAACCATGAAGGCTTTGAACCAAGCCAGTTCCCATTAGCTGTTGCAAGCTATTTATTTGTGCGACCTGACACATCACAAGCAATTGATGAATACTATCCATTTATCAATGAGGGTTCCATTACGGTGAATGAACAAGGAATTGAGAGAAAACAATTTGAAAAAGCTAAAAATCTTGATTCAGTCATTAATGTCGGAAGCCCAGAATTGGTAGTAGAAAAATTAATTAAACAGTATGAAGAATTGGGAATGACTCGCTATATTGGACAAATCGATTTTGGTGGCATGCCATTTGAAGAAGTTAAACGGACGATTACCTTATTGGGCGAAAAAGTAATTCCTGAAGTAAAAAAATATACAACTAAATAAGATAGAACTCTTGTCTCGATGAAATGAAAAAATCATTCATTGATTCAAGAGTTTTTATTTTTTTCACGTATTTACTTATAAAGAAGGTGAAGAAATGGAAGAAGCATTAGCCGGCAGACAATTAAGTGTGTCTGATTTAGAAAAATTTCAAATATTAGTATCAGAGTTGGAACACCAAGTGACTCTTTTCGAAAAAATTCCAGCCATCATAAAATTAAAGAACAATCATTGGCAATGCCAGCGCTGTGGTAATCAGACCGAGTTTAAACAACTTAATAAAGAGAGGGTTTATTGTATAAATTGTTTACAATTAGGAAGAATAAGTTCAGCAGAATTTTTGTATCGCATTCCAGCCTATCAACATCAAGTTGACGATAGTCCACTCCTTACTTGGCGCGGACAACTTTCTGATGAACAACATCGAGCATCAACAGCTATGTGTAACAAGCTTCATCAGTATCAAAAAATCCACATTATTCAAGCAGTAACAGGTGCGGGTAAAACAGAAATGATTTTTAAAGTTATTGAGAAAGTATTACAGCAAGGAGGCAGAGTAGCGATGGCTTCGCCTAGAATTGATGTTTGTTTAGAATTAGCACCACGTCTACAAGAAGCTTTCAAGACCGTGAAAGTCATCACGCTTCATGGGACCATGACAGAAGCCTATCATTATACCCGGATTGTCATCGCGACCACCCATCAATTATGGAAATTTTATCATGCTTTTGACTTAATTATTGTCGATGAAGTGGATGCCTTTCCCTTAGCGGGAGATGATAGCTTACATTTTGCGGTCAAAAATGCGGTGAAAAAGGAAGGAAAGTTAATTTATCTAACAGCAACACCAGATAGTTATATTGAGAAGTTAATAAGGCAAAAAAAGGCTGAAAGAACGATTTTACCTGCACGCTATCATCGTTATCCACTTCCAGAACCACAATTTATTTGGATTGGCGATTGGCGTCAACAAATAATGCTAAAACAGTCTTCAGGACCCTTAATGGTTAAAATAAAACAATTTTTATTATTAAAAGGTGTAAAATTGATATTTATGCCTGATATTCTTTTAGCTGAAGCTTTATATGAATGGCTACAAGCAGAAGCACTTGCTAACAAAATGGCTGTTGTTCATGCGAAAGATTATTTGCGCAAAGAAAAAGTACATCAGTTACGACAAGGAGAATTATCTACTTTAATCAGTACCACAATCTTAGAAAGAGGTGTGACTTTTACAAATTGTCAGGTCATGATTATTGGTAGTGAGGATCGAGCTTATAGTAGTTCGGCGATTATTCAAATGAGTGGTCGTGTTGGGCGCAAACCGAATTATCCTACAGGAGAACTATGGTATGCGCATTATGGTATTAGTGTATCAATGATTAAAGCTCGTCATAATATTAGGAAAATGAATCGTCTTGCTAGAAAGATGGGACTACTTAATGATTGATGAAATAACCCATTGTTTAAGATGTCAAGAGCCGTTACGTCAACAATTAAGTTGGCAACAAATTTGGAGTTTTACTACCATTGAGTGGCCATCATGTTGTGAAAGCTGTCAGTCAAAATTTAAAAAATGTGCTACTAAAGGAGTCTGTTGCTACTGTCAACATCCACTAATAAAAGCTGATGAAATAATTTGTTTCGATTGCCAACAATGGTTAAAGTTATATGATGAACATTATTTAAATCATCGTTCTATTTTTGAATATAATGATTTTTTTAAAGATTGGATTCGTGATTATAAATATTTAGGGGATATCAGACAAGCACAAGTCATGCTACCAATTTTGAAAGAATACTATTATCAATATTCAAATTATACATGGACTTATTTACCCAGTTCACCGCAAAATTATAAAAAAAGAGGGTTTAATCAAATACAGGTTTTGTTTGAATTCGCCCATATTCCTTATCAAGAATTATTCGATTATAATATTCATCAGCCAGGACAGAGTCAGGCTAAGAAAAATAAAAAAGAACGATTGAATTTAGTACAACCCTTTATGATCAACAAAGAAAAGTTAGAGACAAAAAATATTTTAATCGTGGATGATGTCTATACAACGGGAACCACCCTAATTAGAGCGAAAGAACTGTTATTTCAACATTCAATTGAACGATGTTTAAGTCTTACTCTGGCACGTGATAGTTTAATATAAACAATAATATTATGAAAATATTTGAAAACTATGCGATAAAATATTTGATTACGTTTCCAAAAAATTAAAAATGTGGTATAATATGTTAAAAGCTAGCCAATGCTTTTTAACAATAGTAAAAGAAGTCATTGAGAAGAAAGCTCCTATTTTTAGCGGAATCAAAATGATGAATTTACTCATTGTAACTTTATATGAAATGAGGGATTTGTATGTTTACGTATAATGTTCGTGGAGAAAATATTGAGGTTACTAAAGCAATACGAGATTATGCAGAAAAGAAAGTTTCAAAATTAGAACGTTTCTTTGATGATGTACCTGAAGCAACAGCGTATGTTAATTTAAAAGTTTATCCTGATAAAACTGCAAAAGCTGAAGTAACGATTCCACTATCATTTTTAGTATTGCGTGCAGAAGAAACCACTCCAGATTTATATGCAAGTATTGATTTAGTTGTGGATAAATTAGAAAGACAAGTACGCAAATATAAAACAAAAATTCATCGCAAATCTAGAGAACGTGGATTTGATGGATTGGCAACACAATTTGTTGCAGAAGATGTAAAACCTGAATCAGAAACTGAATTAGAGATTGTACGTTCAAAACGTGTGAATTTAAAACCAATGGACAGTGAAGAAGCAGTATTACAAATGAATATGCTTGGACATGACTTTTTTATCTTCACTGATGCTGAAACAGATGAAATTAATATTGTGTACCGTCGTAAAGATGGACGTTATGGTTTAATTGAAACAGCTTCAATGTAAGTAAATTAACTAATTAAGGATGGGAAAACGAAAGAATTCATAGGAGTTCATTCGTTTACCATCCTTTTCTTATGTTATAATCTAAAATGAAGATTAGGAGGATTTTATGGATCAAAGTCAAAAGAAAATTGTGACATTTATCTTCGCTATGGTAATAGGGCTAATTCTGGTTCTTAACGTACCAATGGCTTATTTTATTGGTCTCATTTTATCATTTATTATTTTATTTGGTCAAAATCATCATGATGTGATGAATATAGGTAAAACCCATTCTATGGGAAAACCAGTAGATTTTTTCCCTATTATTTTAGTCGGTTATTTGATTGCCGGCATCATTAGTTTCTTTGTTTAATCTAATTCAAAGCAAAATAATGTGAAAAGCTAAATGATGCGCTAAGATATGTTTAAAATAGAAAAAATGTTTCTATTTAGATAGCTTTAATGATATAATGAGAGAGTGAATGTATAATTTTAATTGAGATTATAAAAGATAAAGATTGATTGACAAAGGAGCTATGAATTAATGGCGAATATTCTGAAAAATATGTTTGAAAATGACAAAGCAGAATTGAAAAGAACAGCAAAAATTGCTGATAAAGTAATGGAATTAGAACAACGTTACAAGGATATGACCGATGAAGAATTACGTGGTCAAACTAATATCTTTAAAGAACGTTTATCTAAAGGTGAGACCCTTGATGATATTACCGTTGAAGCATTTGCGGTGACCCGTGAAGCAGCAAGACGTGTTTTAGGGTTATTCCCTTATAAAGTACAAATTCAAGGTGGGCTTGTTATCCATAATGGTGATATTGCCGAAATGAAAACCGGTGAAGGTAAAACATTAACCGAAACAATGCCTGTTTATTTAAATGCTTTAACTGGAAAAGGGGTTCACGTTGTAACGGTTAACGATTATTTAGCCACACGTGACTCAAAGGAGATGGGTGAAGTCTTCCGTTTCCTAGGCCTAACAGTTGGTTTAAACTTGAACAGTATGTCAGCGGCGGAAAAACGTGCTGCTTACAATTGTGATGTGACTTATTCGACTAATAATGAATTAGGCTTTGACTATTTACGTGACAACATGGTTGTTTATAAGCATCAAATGGTTCAACGTCCTTTACATTTTGCGGTAGTGGATGAGGTAGACTCTATTTTAATTGATGAGGCTCGTACACCTCTAATTATTTCAGGCCAAGCAGGTCGTTCAACGGCTCTTTATTCACGTGCTGATTATTTTGCAAAAGGATTAAAAGAAGAAGAAGATTATACTATTGATTTAACTTCTAAAACGATTGCCTTAACCGATACCGGGGTTGATAAAGCGGAACGTGTCTTCCGTTTACCAAATCTTTATGATGTTAATAATACGGCTCTAGTTCACCATATTGATCAAGCGTTACGTGCCAATTACATCATGATTCATGATATTGATTATGTAGTTGATGAAGGTAAAGTAAAAATCGTCGATCCATTTACAGGACGTATTATGGAAGGACGACGTTATTCTGATGGCTTACATCAAGCGATTGAAGCAAAAGAAGGCGTCGAAATTGAAAATGAATCCAAAACAATGGCGACCATTACTTTCCAAAATTACTTCCGTATGTATGAAAAATTATCCGGAATGACCGGGACTGCTAAAACAGAAGAAGAAGAGTTCCGCGAGATATATAATATGAATGTTGTTTCAATCCCAACCAATCGTCCCGTCATTCGTGATGATGCAGCCGATTTATTATATCCAAACTTAAAAACCAAATTCCGTGCAGTCGTTAAAGACATTAAGGAACGTCATGAAAAAGGACAACCGATTTTGGTGGGGACAGTTGCGGTGGAAACCAGTGAATATTTATCGCGCTTATTAACACAAGAAGGTATCCCACATGAAGTGTTGAATGCTAAAAACCACTTTAAAGAAGCGGAAATCGTGATGCAAGCAGGACAACGTGGTGCTGTAACGATTGCAACCAACATGGCGGGTCGTGGTACTGATATTAAATTAGGCAGTGGTGTTAAAGAAATAGGCGGTTTATGTGTTATCGGAACAGAACGCCATGAATCACGTCGTATTGATAATCAATTACGTGGACGTGCAGGACGTCAAGGAGATCCAGGTGCTTCTCAATTTTATTTATCTTTAGAAGATGATTTAATGCGTCGCTTTGGTTCAGATCGTGTTCAAGCTGTATGGCAAAAATTAAATATGACTGAAGATGAAGAAGATGATGTGGCAATTCAAAGTAAGATGTTGTCACGTCAAGTTGAATCAGCTCAAAAACGCGTTGAAGGTAATAACTATGATACTCGTAAAAACGTGCTAGAATATGATGAAGTCATGCGTGAACAACGTGAAGTTATTTATGGTCAACGTTTACAAGTTATTCAAGAAGAAGGTAGCTTAACTCCTTATATTAAAGCAATGATTAAACGTACGATTCAAGCCCAAGTAGATTATGCTACTGAAGGTGAAAAGAAAACATGGAATTTAGAAGGCTTATTAGAATTTGCCCACAATTCTTTATTCCATCCAGACGAAATTTCATTATCTGACTTACAAGGTAAATCACCAAAACAATTGGTTGATTATTTATTCGATAAAGCATCTAAAGCGTATGATGAAAAGATTCAAACCCTGGCAACACCAGAACAAGTCAATGAGTTTGAAAAAGTTATTACACTTAAAGTGGTAGATGCGAAATGGACAGACCATATCGATATGATGGATCATTTAAGACAAGGTGTCGGATTACGTGCTTATGCACAAACAAACCCATTAACGGAATATCAAACTGAAGGTTATGAACGATTCCAAGAGATGATCGCTGCAATTGAAGCGGATATCACACGTTTTGTCATGAAGGCTCAAATTAGACAAAATGTGGAACGTGAACAAGTGAATAATCCTGCAGCTCGTCCAGCGCCTAGTTCAGCACCAAAAGATGCGATTAAATAATATTATTATGTGAAGATAGGTGGAGCATACGAAGATTATGTTTTTCACGACCTTCTTAAAAATCTAAAAGTGCAGTGGTTGACTGACTTAAAACAAAGTTCGGTTGGACTGGTTTTAAAAACGAGTCAACTGTGAGGGGTGGGCTATAGAAGCGAAAATCACAGATTTTCAACTTCTGGTCCACTCTCTTTTTTTACAGAAAGGAATATTAATTAACGATGGAATTATATGAGATAAAACAGTTTATGACAGAAGCCGAAAAACAAATTAATAGTTTTAGGGGTTCTCTTTGACTTTGATGCATTAGAAGCCGATATTGCAGATTATGAGCATCAAATGACGGATGCCCATTTTTGGGATGATAATGAACAAGCTCAAAAGACTATTAATTTATTGAATGAAGCAAAATCCACTTATCAAACTTTTAAAGGATTAGAAGGACAGTTTGAAGAGATTTCAATGGCAGTCGAACTATTTGAAGAATCTGATGACCATGATTTAATAGAAGAAGCAATTGAGCAAGTAGTTCAATTGAAAAAAAGTTTAACGAATTATCAATTGAAATTATTATTATCAGAACCACATGATGCCTCGAATGCTATTTTAGAGATTCATCCCGGTGCTGGTGGAACAGAGTCACAAGATTGGGGTAGTATGTTATTAAGAATGTACCAACGTTGGGCGGACCAAAATGGTTTTAATGTGAGTATGGTAGACTATCAAGATGGTGAAGAGGCCGGTATTAAAAGTGTGACTCTTGAAATTGAAGGTCATAATGCTTATGGATACTTGAAATCAGAAAAAGGTGTCCATCGTTTAGTAAGGATTTCGCCATTCGATTCGAATAGTCGTCGACACACCTCGTTTTGTTCAGTTGAAGTAACACCGATGATTGATGATACAATTGAATTAGAAATCAATCAAGATGATTTACGAATCGATACGTATCGAGCATCAGGAGCCGGAGGCCAACATATTAATAAAACCAGTTCCGCTATCCGAATCACTCATATTCCAACTGGAATTGTGACACAAAGCCAATCTCAACGCTCACAGTTTCAAAACCGTGATTTGGCGATGAAATTATTAAAAGCAAAACTCTATCAATTGGAGGAAGAAAAAAAGGCTCAAGAAATTGCGGAATTAAAAGGTGAACAAAGTAAAATTGCTTGGGGTTCACAAATTAGATCGTATGTTTTTCATCCTTATTCAATGGTAAAAGACCATCGTACTAATTATGAGACAGGTAATACCCAAGCAGTAATGGATGGCGATCTAAATGAGTTTATCGATGCTTATTTGAAATGGCGTATTCAAGACCATCGAGAAGAATGACAATGATTTGATACTCGTTTGATAAAAGATAATAATATTTTTATGTTAAACTAGAGGAGAAAATACCTGAAAAGGAGAAAATGATGATAGAACTAATGAATGTAACGAAGCAATATCCTAATGGTATTAAAGCATTAGACAATATCACCTTACGCATTGAGCAAGGCGAATTTGTTTATTTAGTCGGACCGAGTGGTTCAGGAAAATCAACTTTTATGAAATTACTTTATCGCGAAGAAGTTCCTACGAAAGGACGACTACAAGTAGGTAAATATCAAATGCCTAAAATGAAGGACAAAGAAGTCCCTTTTTTAAGACGTTATGTAGGAGTTGTTTTTCAAGATTTTAAATTATTACCTAAACTAACTGTTTATGAAAATGTTGCTTATGCAATGGAAGTTACTGGTAAGAAAAGTAAAGATATTAAGCATCGAGTTAATGAAGTGTTAGAGCAAGTGGGTTTAAGAACGAAAGTCAATCAGTTACCAGAAGAATTATCTGGTGGAGAGCAACAAAGAGTGGCGATTGCTAGGGCAGTCGTTAATAAGCCCGCTATTCTAATTGCCGATGAACCGACTGGTAATTTAGATCCTGAGACCGCTCTAGGAATTTTGAAACTATTGGAAGATATCAATAATTTAGGCACTACTGTTATCATGGGAACACATAACGAAACATTCGTTAATGACTATCGTCATCGTGTATTAGAATTGAATCGAGGACACTTGGTTCGCGATGATTATAAGGGGGAATACGATGATCATCATTAGAAATTTTTTTCGTCATGTTCGTGATGGTATCCGGAATTTATTTAGAAATGGTTGGATGACAACCGCCTCCGTTTTTACAATGGCTTTAACCTTGTTTATGATAGGAGGACTCGTCTTACTATTAACCAATATTGAAAAGATTACTTCAGATATTGAATCAAGTATTCAAATTCGTGTAATGATAGATGCTGCCGCCAATGAGCAAGATGAAAAATGGTTAAAAGAAGAAATTCAAGCGATACAACATGTTAAGACGATTACGTATCGGACTAAAGATGAAGAATTAGAAGCCTTAATCGAAAATGTAGGGGAAGAATTTGCTCTCCATGAAGGCGATGCAAATCCTTTATTAAATGTATACGTTGTAGACGTAGATGATGTTGACAACATTAGCCAAGTTGCTAATCAAATTAATGACTTAAAGTATGTTTCAGAAGCGAATTACGGTGCCTTAACAGCAGATAATTTATTTAAGCAGATTGATGTCTTACGTTATATTCTCGCTGTAATTGCAGCTATTTTAATTGTAGTAGCGGTCTTGTTAATTAGTAATACGATTCGTCTTACAATCTTTGCCAGACAGACAGAAATTGAGATTATGCGTTTAGTAGGAGCGAAAAATAGCTTTATTCGAGCACCCTTTGCTTACGAAGGAGCTTTTATCGGTATTTTGGGCGCAGGCATTGCCTTTGGTATACTCTATGCTATTTACGAAGCTGTTCGTCGCGTACCGGGACAAATTTTCGGAATGGTAAATATTCAATTTTTACCAACGATGCCATTACTACTATATATTGGAATCGGCATATTGATTATAGGAATAACTTTAGGTATTTTTGGAGCCCGTCGTTCGATGCGCCAATTTTTAAGAATATAAGATAAAAAACGTTGTGAAGCAGAAAATGGTTCACAACGCTTTTTTTATAGAATTATTTTTTACGTAATTCAGTTAAAATGTCTTGTAATAATTCAGTTTCAGTTGGTCCAGCAGGTACTTCCTCAACAGGTTTAGGTCTTTGAACTTTTTCTAAACCTTTAATAACCAAGAATAAGAAAGCAGCGATTAAAATAAAATTAATAATAGCTTGAATAAAGTTACCAACACCTAAAGTAGTGTTTCCTATTTTTAAAGCAATGCCTGAAACATCAGCTTGACCAGTAATGGCTACAATGATTGGCATAAAAATATCTTCAACTAAACTAGTAATAATTGCAGTAAAAGCAGTACCCATAATAACAGCTGTTGCTAATTGTAAAATATTATCATTAGCAATAAACTCTTTAAACTCTTTCAACATTATTTCTTCCTCCTAATTTCAATGTGTGTCAACTATACCATAAATTTAAAATAATTTCATTTAAAAAGGTGTCAATTACTATTAAAAAAGATTATAAATTTACTTTGTAATATATTTTTCAATAGGGTAGTCATTTGGATTAATATCCCATTGCCCATTCATTATTAATTGACTCCATTGATATCCTAAATAAGGACCACTGGTGAGACCGGATGAACCGAGTCCAGAAATTGCCCATAAAGAATCTGTTTCAGGTACTTGTCCTACTAAAACGGAATAATCAGAAGTATAAGCACGTGTTCCAACACGTGTTGCTTTAATTTGATATTGATCGATGGTAGGAATCCATAATTTCGCTTCAGCTGTTAATTCTTTTAATTTTGAAGCATCAACGGTCAGGTCAAAGCCTTGATCATCCTCGTGAGTAGCACCGAGTACAATTTCCCCTTTTTTATTAGGGATAATATCTATTTTTCCTGGGGGCATAATAACAGGCCATTGGTTATTTTGCCATTGATCATTATGAATCATATAGAGCTGACCTTTTTGAGGTCGAATATCGACTGAATAGCCTAAAGGATTTAATAAATTGGGTAACCAAGCTCCTGCTGCTAATAAGATTGCTTGAAATTGTTTTTGTCCTAAAGAAGGTGAGTAGAGTGTATCGGGTGATCTTAATTGAGCTGTTTCATAGTAGATCCTCCCACCTAATTTTTGAATAGCGGCATGTAATGTGTTGATTAAACCAAGTCCATCTACACGGGCGCCACCTGTCACAAACGTAGCATTTAAATCTGTTTCCAATAAGGGACAGTAATCTTTTAGATTATCATTCCAGACAGTTTTAACTTCTTGAATAGTTGGGGAATCTTTTCTTTTTTCTTCCGCAGCTTTTTGGTCACGATTCAAGGCTTTTTCTGATTTGCGAATAAGTAACGTTCCTTGTTCTTCAAAAATGTTAGCAACATCAAATGAATCGCTGGATAAATCTGCTATAAGCTGACGATAAAATTCAGCACCTTTTGACACAAGATGATACCAAGGTTTATTGCGTCTTTGACTAAACCATGGACAGATAATTCCGGCAGCCGCTTTGGTAGCTTGACCTGTCCCTTCATCGAATAGCGTGACATGGTAACCAGCCCTCGTTAAATAATATGCAGCGGTAGATCCAACAATACCACCACCAACAATGGCGATTTGTTTCATTATTTTGCCTTCTTCCTTTATTAATAATTAGATTCATTTTATCATAAAACATTCTAGAAAGAATGCTTAAAAAGAAAATCATTTTAAAGAGTACTGAATTCTAAAAAGATATAAATGAGGAGTAAGGAATCAAATTTAAAAAAATCGTATGGATTGTGCTATTTAATTGACAGCACAAAAGATAAGTGGTCTCAAATAAGTCATTAAGACACAGTTTGAGACCACTCAATATGCGGAGGTAGGCAGAGGAAACGAAAATCAGCTAATTTTCTACACCTTGCCCACTCTCGCTAAAAATTTTTGAATGTTAATAATCAGTCATCAGATAGGTTGTTAAAATTGATATTGTTGAATATATTTCTTAATGATTGAATGGGTAAAAAGGGTATAAAGGATAGCGGTGTTTAAAAATAAAGAAATAGTATTTTTTATAATACGCATTCCCATGAATACTTCCCAAGCTTTGCCAGTCATCATTCGAACCCATAAAGAACCAAGACCTAAATTTACGAATAAAGTAATAACAAGCACTACTAAAAAGACTCGTTTTAAAGTAATCTTTTGACGCCAAAAACCATAACCATAAATGAAACCTCCTAAGGCTGCACTAAGTGTGTAACCAAAAAAGAAGTTCTGGCCGGTCAAGAGGGCACCAATAATATCGTTAAAAATCCCAATAATCAGTGCGTACCATGGACCAAATAGAATTCCCGATAAACCAGCACCAATGAAACCAAAACCAATTTGAACAAAAGGTTCAATTTTCACTGATGGTAAAAATCCCAATGCAATTCTTAAGCCTAAAATAATTCCTAAGAGTGAAATTTGAAAAGCAGACAATTGATGTCGCTTATTGTTAAATATTTTTTCCATAAAAACTCTCCTTTGAGACAGAGAGCTACAATTAAGCAGCGAATGCGAGAAATTACCGCGAGTATACTCTTCGTCTATCAGCAACATTCCATCTGTTAGCACTTAACGCAATTTCTCTACTCTGTTATAGTATTTTTGATGACTGATACAAGTAATATACCATTAAAAACATTATAAGTATAGGGGAGCGCTTGTAGTTGACAGTTAATGTTGAGAGAGTTTACACTGATTTTATGAGGTGAAGATTATGAATGAAATGATTAAAAAGCAATTAAACCATCGGACGATTCGTTTTTTTAAAGATAAGCAAGTAGCGCCAGCACAATTGAATACTATTTTAGAAGTTATCAATCAGACGGCTAGTAGTAATGCATTACAAGCCTTTTCAATTATTAGGGTAACTGATCAAGAAAAGCGCGCTAAGTTAGCTGAAATCACTAAACAAGCCTATATTGCAAAAGTACCAGAATTATTCATTTTTGTGATTGATAACTATCGTAATGCTACCATTGCCAAAGCAAAAGGATATCAAGGAGAAAGTTATCGTTCGATGGACTTTTTTTTTCAAGGAGCAGCCGATAGTTATTTAGCAGCCCAAAATGCTACCAATGCTATTGAAGCGTTAGGTATGGGGGCTGTTTATTTTGGTAGTATTTTAAATGATGCGCAAGCAGTTGTTAATTTATTTAATTTACCAGAATTAACTTTTCCTATATTAGGACTAGGATTTGGTTATCCAGATGATGAACCACAATTAAAACCAAGAATGAATCTTAATCTAAAATTAGGTGAAAATGGGTATCCACATCGAGAGAATATAGTAGCTGATTTAGCGGCTTATGATCAACAAATGCAAGAATATTACGATACTCGTGATAAAAATCGCAGAGTAGATAGTTTTACCAATCAAGTGGTAGCCAAATACCAATCCGCACCAAAATTAAGAGCAGAATTATTACGTGTTGTTCAAAGACAAGGGTATCAATTGAATCTTGAATAGAAAGATTACATCATGAGAGAGTCAGTAAGGGTTTTAACGATGACTGGCTCTCTATTTTTGTAGTTTCAATCATTAAAACGTACGCCTTCTCTGTATATGACTGCAGATGGTTGACTCTTTTTTGCAGTATCAATAATCGATATTTGAATATAGAGTTAAGTTGTCTTTCAAATAATGAGACGGTTAAATATAAAATGAATATAGATAAAATAAAGAGGTTGATATTCATCTTGATTTCAGTTAAAGTTATAATGGTGTGGAACATAAAATGTTTCACGAAAAGAGAGGGGTTATTTTGATGAACCAAGAATTATTTATCACGATGCTAAAGGAAAAAGGGATTGAATTAACACCTACTCAAATTAACCAATTTGAAACATATTATCAATTATTAGTTGAGTGGAATGAAAAAATTAATTTAACAGCGATTACCGAAAAAGAAGAGGTCTACCTCAAACATTTTTTTGATAGTATTATGGTACTTTGGGAAATGCCATTAGCAGATTATCAAATTAAGCTAGTAGATGTCGGAGCAGGCGCCGGTTTTCCAAGTATACCGTTGAAAATTATTAAGCCTGAGCTCGACATTACGATTATTGATTCTTTGAACAAACGAATTAATTTTTTAAAAATCCTAACAGAACAACTCGGTTTAGAAAACGTTAAAGCTTTACATGGTAGAGCCGAAGATTTTGGTCAAAATCCTGATTTTAGAGGACAATTTGATATCGCAACAGCTAGAGCAGTCGCTTCATTGAATGTGCTATCAGAATTTTGTTTACCATTAGTAAAAAAAGGTGGCTATTTTATTGCATTAAAAGCGGCCAAATCGGATACTGAATTACAAGAAGCTCAAAAAGCCATTTCTGTTTTAGGGGCTAAATTAGAAACAGTTGTAGAGGATATTTTGCCTTTTGAAGAGAGTGAAAGAACCTTTATTAAAATAAGAAAAACCTTGGAGACGCCGAAGAAATATCCAAGAAAGCCAGGAAAACCATTGAAACAACCAATTAAATAAAGGAGGAAATACATAATGGGAAAAATGATTGCAGTGGGTAATCAAAAAGGTGGAGTTGGTAAGACAACTACTACCGTAAACTTAGGAGCAGCTTTAGCTGCATTAGGGAAAAAAGTTTTGATTATTGACTCAGACTCCCAAGGAAATGCTACCAGTGGGTTAGGAGTAGAGCGAGCAGATGTTATTAATAGTCTTTACGAGATATTAGTCGATGAAATCCCAATGGAATCATGTGTTCTTCCAACCTCTAGAGCAGGACTGTATATAGTGCCTTCAACCATTCAATTAGCAGCAGCAGAATTAGAACTCGCGAGTGTTCCCAACCGTGAATCAAGATTAAAAAATGCGGTCGAACCACTTCGTGATCAATATGATTATATATTGGTAGATTGCCCGCCTTCCCTTGGTCAATTATCGATCAATGCCTTTACAGCAAGTGATACGATATTAATACCTGTACAAGCTGAATATTATGCATTAGAAGGCTTAAGCCAGTTACTCAATACGATTCGTTTAGTGCAACGCAGTTATAATCCAGATTTTCGTATTGAAGGTGTTTTACTGACAATGTTAGATGCGCGCACAAATCTAGGGTATGAAGTGGTTGAAGAAGTCAAAAAATATTTCCAAGAAAAAGTATATAATACCATTATTTCAAGAAATATTCGTTTATCAGAAGCACCCTCTTATGGACAATCAATCATTGACTATGATCCACGTTCAAGAGGAGCAGAGATGTATACTGAATTAGCAAAGGAGGTTTTAGCAAATGGCTAATAAAGCTAAAAAAGGCGGGTTAGGCCGTGGAATGGATGCCTTGTTTTCAACTTTTGAAGAAACACCTAATGATAATGAAGTAGTAGTTGAATTAAAAGTTTCCGATATTCGTAGCAATCCTTATCAACCTCGTAAAAATTTTGATGAGAAAGCTTTACAAGAATTAGCAGATTCAATCAAACAGTCCGGTGTATTTCAACCGATTATAGTACGTCGTTCAACTATTAAAGGCTATGAATTGATTGCAGGTGAACGAAGAGTTCGCGCTAGCCAATTAGCTGGTAAAGAGACAATACCTGCTATTGTTCGTCAAATTGATGAAGAACAAATGATTGAAATTGCTGTTTTGGAAAACTTACAACGTGAAGACCTCAGTCCAATGGAAGAAGCAGAAGCTTATAATGTATTAATGGAAAAATTGAAATTAACACAAGCTGAAGTTGCAGAAAGAATGGGTAAAAGTCGTCCCTATATAGCCAATTATTTACGTCTATTAGCACTACCAGAAACAGTAAAAGAATTGTTAAATGATAATTCACTTTCTATGGGACAAGCCAGAACATTACTCGCTTTAAAGGATAAGAGTAAAGTGGTAGCTATTGCAGAGAAAGTAGTAAAAGATCAGTTAACGGTGAGACAATTAGAAGAATTGGTTCAAAGTTTAAATGAAAAAAAAGATGAACCTGAAAAAAAAGATGAGAAAAACAAGCCTGCAAGTAAGCCAACACATATTTTAGCAGTAGAAGAAAGAATGCAAGAATATTTTGGGACTGCAGCTACTGTGCATCAAAAAGGAGACCGTGGTAAAATAGAAATTGAATTTTTATCTCAGTCCGATTTAATCAGAATTTTAGATTTATTAAATATTCATTTATAGGAGCATTGAATGGAAAATAAAGTATATGATAAACTAGATATCGTTGAAATGCGCAAACCACATGCTTGTCAAACAAATCGTTGGCAAATAATTCGTATGGGCATGGATATTCGTATCAAATGTGAACATTGTGGACATATTGTTACGATGACACGACGAGATTTTGAGAAAAAAATGAAAAAAATTCTTCAAAAACATGAAGAACAAGTGAGTGAATAGAAAGAGAGTGAAAGAATGGCTTTAACAGCTGGAATCGTTGGATTACCAAACGTCGGTAAATCAACCTTATTTAATGCAATTACAAAAGCGGGAGTAGAAGCTGCAAATTATCCCTTTGCTACTATTGAACCAAATGTGGGGATGGTAGAAGTGCCTGATCATCGTTTGAACGATATTACTAAATTAGTACGCCCTAAGAAAACCGTTCCGACAACATTTGAATTTACAGATATTGCCGGGATTGTTAAAGGAGCAAGTAAGGGCGAAGGCTTAGGTAATAAATTTTTAAGTCATATCCGTCAAGTAGATGCTATCTGTCAAGTAGTTCGTTGTTTTGATGATGGCAATATTACACATGTATCTGGAAAAGTCGATCCGATTTCCGATATTGAAACCATTAATTTAGAATTAATTTTTGCTGACTTAGATACCGTTGAAAAGAGAATGGCTCGAGTAGCTAAAATTGCCAAAACAAAAGATAAAGATGCCGTAGCTGAAATGGAAGTTTTAGAAAAATTAAAAGAGGCATTAGAAAACAATCAATTGGCTAATACCGTTGAATTTTATGATGAACAATTACCTTATGTCCGTAACCTCTTTTTATTGACGCGCAAAAAAATGTTATATGTCGCAAATATAGGTGAGGATGAAGTAGCCGATCCTACTGGTAATCCATATTTAGCACAAGTAATGGCATTAGCTAAAACTCAAGGCGCTGAAGTCGTACCGGTTTGTGCTCGATTAGAAGAAGAAATCGCGGAACTAGATGATGAAGAAAAACAAATTTTCTTAGAAGATTATGGTATGACTGAGTCTGGTTTAGATCGTCTAATTAAAAAAGCCTATAGTTTATTAGGATTAGCAACCTATTTTACAGCAGGTGAGCAAGAAGTAAGAGCCTGGACTTTTAAAGTTGGAATGAAAGCCCCACAAGCAGCAGGCATTATTCATTCTGATTTTGAACGTGGTTTTATCCGTGCAGAAACATTATCTTACGATGATTTAATGTCATATCAAAGTGTCGCAAAAGCACGTGAAGCAGGTAAATATCGTTCGGAAGGTAAAGAATATGTAGTCCAAGATGGCGATATTATGCTTTTCCGCTTTAACGTATAATGGAGGAAGAATCGATGACAGAAAAATTAAATCAAAATTCAGAATCTGAAATGAAAGAAAATGTAGCAGAAGCAATTAGTGAAAGCACCTCCCAGGCAGAGTTAGAGCCAGCAGCAGCAAAGGAAGAAGTTCAACAAAATGGTGAGTTATCATCAGATTATAAAGAACAATTAGCAGATAACGATGAAAAGCAATCATCCATCATTCCGGGGATAAACTTAGCTACATTTAATCAGATGACTAAGAAAAATCAACAATATTTATTATCTGTTGAAAAACAATTGGAAAGTATCGATAAGGAAGGAACTACTTTTAAAGCAGTTATTAATGAAATTGCGGATACTTTAATTCAAGGCCAAAAAACCGGACAAACTGCGAAACATTTGTATGGAACGCCAACCGAATGTGTTGAAATTATTAAGCAACAACATTTTCCAACTGAAAAAGTTGATGATAATACACCATCTGAACCTTGGAAAATTGGGCTTGACGGTGCCTTATTATTAGGATCAATTTATACCTTAATGACCGGTTTATCATTGATGACTTCTAAAACTCCAAGTATTACTGGGATTGGCTTATTAACTTTAATTGTGAATTATATTGTAGCTGGTTTTGCAATGTTATTAATTGCAAGAAATTTACCAAAACCTGATGCACCTAAGGGAGAAAAAGGATATTTTAAATATTTTGGAATGTCAACTTTAGCAATGATCAGTTGGGTGGCTGCAGTCAGTTTAGTAACAGCCTTTGCGCCAAGTATCATTAATCCTATTTTACCACCTGTTGCCTTATTAATAATAGGTGCCGTTACTATGGTAGCACGATTCTACATTAAAAAAGTATTAAATATTAAAGGTGGCGTATTCTAATTACGCGTGAATGATGAGACTAAGTAGAACCAGAAGTTTTTGCTTGGTCTCATTTTGTCATTTATGTGTAGTGGGTTGTGTGAGAAGTATAAACTGTCAATTATTCTTAAAGATTAACTTGAGTGGAATGGACATACAAACGCGTGATGAATGATATTTACTTTCTGATTACTTTAAATAGTTCAAAATAATTGATGATAGTATCGATAAGATAACATAGGATTCCAGGAAACTTGGAAAAAACTATAATAATGTCGTTTGCATTCCACTTTTTAAGTTATAAACCCAGTGGTTGAGTGGTTTCAATCTGCGTCTTAAAGAGGTTAAAGAAAAATTTAGTAGACTCAATTAAGTTATTGTTATTAAATAAAAAGCGCAGTGGTTGAGTAGCATCAAATGGCGGATTTTAAGAGGTTATACATAAACTTAAAAACTCCAATTAAATTATTGCTCATTAACTAAAAGCGCAGTGGTTGAGTGGTCTCAATCTG
>NZ_KV805728.1:28841-47854 GCF_001811625.1 Globicatella sp. HMSC072A10
TGGTTGAGTGGTCTCAACCTGCGTCTTAAAGAGGTTAAAGATAAAGTTGGTAGACTCAATTAAGTTATTGCTAGTATTTAAAATCGCAGTGGTTGAGTGGTCTCAACCTGCGTCTTAAAGACTTGTTTAAGACCTACTCAACTGTGCGGGGGTGGACAGACGAGGCGAAAATCATTCGATTTTCTACTTCTGGTCTATCCCAATTGTGCGGGGGTAGGCCAACGAAGCGAAAATCTTGTAATTTTCTACTTCTTGACCAACTATCGAAAGTATTTTTAAGGAAGAATTTTATAAATTATTTTCAATATAACAAGGAAAGTTTTTAGAAAAATCGAAAGATAATCATTAAAATTAAATTAAAATTCGTTTGTTTGATAAAAAAGTCTTGAAAAAATTATGAGTGAGTGATAGTCTATAATACAATAAACACGAGGAGGTATAAAATGTCCAATTGGGAAACAAAATTTACTAGAGAAGGTTATACATTTGATGATGTCTTATTAGTACCAGCAAAGAGTGAAGTATTACCAAATGATGTCGATTTAAAGGTAGAGCTAGCACCTAATTTAAAGCTAAATATTCCGATTATTAGTGCAAGCATGGATACTGTGACCGACTCAAAAATGGCAATTGCGATGGCACGTCAGGGTGGTTTAGGTGTTATCCATAAAAACATGTCAATTACAGATCAAGCACACGAAGTACGTAAAGTTAAACGTTCGGAAAATGGTGTTATTTTAGATCCATTTTACTTAACACCGAGTCATTCGCTAGCTGAAGCAGAAAATTTAATGTCACAATATCGTATTAGTGGGGTTCCAATTGTTAAATCGATGGAAGATAAATTATTAGTGGGTATTATTACCAATCGTGATATGAAGTTTATTGAAGATTATGATTTACCAATTGGAGATTATATGACGAAAGATAATTTAGTGACTGCCCCAATTGGAACATCCCTAGAATCAGCAGAAAGAATATTGTATGAACATCGTATTGAAAAACTCCCTTTAGTAGATGATCATGGGAAATTATCTGGACTGATTACTATTAAAGATATTGAAAAAGTAATTGAATTTCCGAATGCTGCTAAAGATCAACATGGACGATTATTAGTAGCAGCTGCTGTAGGAATTACAAGTGATACCTTTGAAAGAGCAGAAGCACTTATTAAACAACAAGTCGATGCATTAGTTATTGATACGGCTCATGGGCATAGTGCAGGGGTTATTCGTAAGATTAAAGAAATTCGTCAAGCATTTCCAGATGTTACGATTATTGCCGGCAATGTCGCAACCGCTGAAGCAACGAGAGAATTATTTGAAGTAGGCGTTGATATTGTTAAAGTAGGAATTGGACCAGGGTCGATTTGTACCACACGTGTCGTAGCAGGTGTTGGTGTTCCTCAATTAACAGCTATTTATGAATGTGCATCAGCAGCTAAAGAATACAATAAAGCGATAATTGCTGATGGGGGCATTAAATATTCTGGTGACATCGTAAAAGCAATTGCAGCGGGTGGTCATGCGGTAATGTTAGGTAGTATGCTAGCGGGTACCGATGAATCTCCAGGAGAATTTGAAATTTATCAAGGTCGTCGTTTTAAAACGTATCGTGGTATGGGTAGCTTAGCTGCTATGGAAAAAGGGTCAAGTGATCGTTATTTCCAATCGACAAACGAAGCAAACAAATTAGTTCCAGAAGGAATTGAAGGGCGAGTTGCTTATAAAGGTAGCGTAGCGGATATTGTCTTCCAAATGCTAGGTGGCTTACGTTCTGGAATGGGTTATACTGGTTCGGCTAATTTACGTGAATTACGTGAGGAAGCTCAATTTATTCGTATGAGTGGCGCTGGATTGATTGAGTCTCATCCACATGATGTTAACATTACAAAAGAAGCACCAAATTATTCAAGACAATAAAAGAGAAGATTAATAATATTTTATTAAGAGAGTGGAAAAGGAGTAACATTTGTTTTAACTCACAATCCACTCTTTTTCTATATGTTATCTTGAAAGAGCGTTTACAATTGAGTATACTTAAACCGTATGTTCTTTATAAAGAGATAAATTCCTAAAAAGAAAAGATTAGAATTAAAAATATGATTAGGAGTGATGAATGAATGGTCAAAGTGTTAACTCTAGGCGAATCTTTACTAAGACTTTCTACAACACCCAATGAACGCTTGCGACACTTATCAGAATTACGCGTTGTTTTTGGTGGAGCAGAGGCGAATGTTGCTCACAATTTAGCAATGTTAGGAAATAAGGTCAGATATGCTACTAAAGTACCCTCTAATGAATTAGCTCATAATATTTTTTATGAATTAAATGCTGTAGGTGTCGATACACAATATATTCTTTCCAAAGGTAACGGTCGGTTAGGAAGTTATTATGTTGAGGTTGGTTCAGATTTAAGAGCTAGTACCGTTGTTTATGATCGAGCTTTTTCTGAAATTGCTAATATGAAAGAAAGAGAATGGGATTTGGAGAGTCTATTTGATGGAATCGATATTTTTCATACGTCAGGAATAACACTTGGCCTAAGTGAATTTTGGCATGAATATTTATTAGAATTAATAAAATTTGCTAAATCTAAAGGAATTAAAGTTGTTTTTGATATGAATTATCGTAGTGGGTTATGGAGTCAAGAAGAAGCAAAACAGGCATTTGCAAAAGTATTGCCATATGTAGATGTTTTATCTGCGAATAAATTAGATGCGAAATATTTTATGGATATTAAAATAGAAGATGGACTAAATTCAGAAACGTTTTTGGATCAAATAGCTCAAAAATATCCAAATGTAGAAGCCATTTTTGGGACAAATCGTATTTCAATGACACCTAATGCCTACCAGTTGACAGGATTTTATTATGATACTGAGTCGAAAAGAGTTTTTCATTCAAAAAATTATCAGATTCAATACGTAGTAGACCGAGTAGGAGCTGGTGATGCTTACGCTGCCGGAATAATTGACGGACTGATAAAACAGAGAGCCCCTCAAGCGTTGGTTGAATTTGCAATGGCCTCATCTGTTTTAAAACATACTATTTTTGGAGATGCTAATTGGTTTACAACCGAACAAGTTGAACAATTTATGAAAACTAGTGGGGGCAATATTATTCGTTAAAATATATTAAAGCACCCTTACAATAACAGTTTCGATTGACTTTGATTTTTCATGAACAGCATGGAATGATTTTCTAGTTTATTTTTGTCTAGGAAACATCAAAGTAGAATCGAAACTTTTTTATGTTAGAACTTTTTCTTTGGGTGTTTATCAATGATTTCAGGGTATTTATTTAGTAATTTTTCCCCACTATTCGTTAAGATATATTTTCTAATCGTAAATAAATTCCCTAATTCTTCTTCAGAAAAGTGTTCCTGTATTGCTTCAACTAATTGTGCTTTGGTCATTTTACTATAGCCATGTATGCCTTTATTCTTTAAGTAGTTTTTTAATTGACCAGCTGTTTGGAATTCGAGAGAATCCAGTGCACCTAATTCAATTACATAGCCATCTTGTATTAAAATATCCATTTCTTTTTTTGCATCTATACCATATTTATATTCAAAATATTTTGAGATAACAGTTTCATTGGTGTAGGTGCCAAATTGTACTCGCCAAAGAATAATGATATGGCCTGGTAAATACCCTTCATCTAGCCGAATCATATTGCGTTTGGGTACTAATTTATTACTGGATGTTTCGACTTCTTCAAGCCAAGCAGCTAAATCACGTTCCGGACTAATGTAGGGCATTTCTGGATGTTGAGCATATTTTTCTTTAATTTTATCTAATAAGGTCATTTAAGTGTCTCCTGTTTTTTCATTATATTATACTTTATTCCTTCTTAATTAACTAGAAATTAAACGGTTGTTTCGATATAATGAGAAGGTGTAACAATAATCAAAGAGGAGGAAAATAGATGAGTTATCAAGCCCTGTATAGGGTATGGCGCCCACAATCCTTTGATGAATTGGTAGGACAAAAGATGATAGCCGAAACACTGGCCAATGCAGTGAATCATCAACAATTGAGTCATGCTTATCTGTTTACTGGACCAAGAGGAACCGGTAAGACAAGTGCGGCCAAAATATTATCAAAGGCCGTCAACTGTTTAAATCCTCAAAATGGGAATCCATGTAATGAATGTGAAGTGTGTCGAGCCATAACGCAAGGTCAAGCTGCCGATGTGATTGAAATAGATGCGGCAAGTAATAATGGTGTAGAAGAAATTCGAGATATTCGTGATAAAGTTCGATATACGCCTAGTATTGCAAAGTATAAGGTCTATATTATTGATGAGGTACATATGCTCACGACAGGAGCTTTTAATGCTTTATTAAAAACATTAGAAGAACCTCCAAGTCATGTTATTTTTATATTAGCTACGACGGAACCACATAAAATTCCGGCAACAATTATATCAAGAACCCAAAGATTTGATTTTCAACGCATTCATAATCGAGATTTAATTGCTCGAATGGAGTACATATTAAATCATAATCAGGTTAACTATGAAATTGAAGCTTTGGAAATAATCGCTAGAACAGCGAATGGTGGGATGCGAGATAGTTTAAGTTTATTAGACCAAGCATTATCTTACCGAGAGGATTTAACAATCGAATCAGCCTTGCAAGTTTCTGGCAGCATCAGTCATCAAGAGTATGTCCGCTATATTGAAGATGTTTTTGCTGGTGAAGGGTATGATGCATTAAAAATAGTTCAAGATGCGAGTCAAAAAGGAAAGCAAGCAAGTCGTTTTATTGAAGAATTAATTTTATTTGCTCGCGATATATTATTATCAGCTCACACTAAACAAAATTATACCTTACTGCCAAATGAAGAATTAATGGATTTATTGGCAAAAGTAGATGTTAATTTTTATTTCAAAATGATCGATCAGTTGAATCAAGCACAAAATCAAATGCGATTCAGCAACCAACCAGATTTATATTTAGAAGTCATCACAGTCCAATTAGCTCAAAAGGCTGAAATAAAGGGTGATGAGGGTGCCCACTCGGAAGCGGTTATAAAATTAAACAATAAAATTATAGCCTTAGAAGAAAAAATAAATACGTTAGAGCAACAATTAAAACAAGCGCCACTAACGACACCCCAGCTAAAGCGCTCTGAAGCACCAAGAGTACGTCCACAAACAGCACACCAAGAGTATCAGCAAATGACAGAAAAAATTTATGATGTATTGGATCAAGCAACTCGTGCACATATTACTCGCTTAAAACAAGAGTGGCCGATGATTTTATCAATGATTGCCCCTCAAGAGAGAGTGAAGTTTAATGGTACCGTACCATTGGCGGCAGGTCCAGGTGTTGCCTTGATTAGTTTTTCGAATATTACTTTTTGTGGATTAGTCCAACATGATCAAGCTTTAGAACAACAACTCATTAATGTGGCAGAGAAACGATTAGGCGAATCGATGGTTTTTGTTTATATTATTGAAAGTGAATGGCGAACCGTTCGCAATGATTATAAAATCTTAAGAGAAAAAAATGGTGGTAAACCCTTAAGAGAACATTCAATGAACCAAGAACCTACATCAAAAATAAAACCGGAGAGTGTAGATCCTTTACAAGCTGACTCTGACAATCAATTTGAACAAGAGAATGTCAGTCAAAATGACCTAACATCGATGTCACGTTTTGAAGAAGAGAATCCGATGAGGGTTGATCATTACCTTGACCAAATGAATGAAGCACCACAGCCATTAACCCAAGATGAATTAGCACAAAGAGAAGCCGAACTAGGTGAACCAGCAGTTTCAATCCAAGAAGCGTTTAAACAAAAACACCGGTCAGAAGCAAATTCTAATGAAGAAGATTTAGCAAAAGATGAAGTGGAATCAGAAATACCAGATTCGGTCACTCAGGCTATTCAAATTTTTGGTGAAGATAATATTAATATCTATTATGATAAATAAACTGCATAATATTAAAAGAGAGACTAGGAAAAGTCCCAAAATAACCGAGACATATTTCAAAATAATGAGATATTCTTGGTTATTTTTGCATATATACCTTTATTCAAATTTATTCCTTCATGGTTAGATGTGTGAGTCATTTGTGGTTACTCTATTTAAGTATGAGGTGTAATGTTTAGGATCTCACTCAAGTAATTTTTTTATTTCAAATTAACAATCATAATATGTATTCGACCGCTAGTTAGTCGGAGTTAATCATGGAATTCAAGGAATATAATATGCTAAAATGAGATTATAAGGGATATTGAGTCATGTTGTTTGTAGTAAAGGTTAAGTAGATAATGAAAGATCCGAAAACAAAAAACTCAATTTTAAATCAAAAACTTATTGAACTAGTTATATTTAGATGACATATCAAGGCTAACATTAGTTTCGATTAAGAGTTGAGTATTATTTACTTAGCTCTTTTTTTATACAAAGAATTAGAAAGGGGGAATCAGTTTGGCGAAAATACTTTTTGTCAGTATTCCATTAGCGGGGCACTTAAATCCACAAATTGGATTGGCGCAAATGCTGCAAAGAAATGGTTATGAAGTAGTAATGATCACAACAAAAGAAAAGCAAATGTTGATTGAATCCCTTGGACTTAGATGTGTTACGATATTAGACGATTTTCAGGATGATTTTCAAACGCTTATCAAAATTGCCCAAGATAAGCGAATTAAACATTCACTATCAAGAATGTTTAATACTTTAAGTGCTATGGATACTTTCTTGATTGAAGCCTATATTGAATTTTTAACGATATTAAAAAAAGAACAACCTGCCTTGTGTATTCATGATTTTTCGACCTTATTTGCTAGTTATGCTTGTGAAACATTAAAGATTCCTTTTATCACTGATTTACCATCACATCAAATTATCGAATCGACTAATCCTTGGCGGGATGTTCCCTATTTTATGGGAGGGCTCTATCCACAAAAAGGATTGTTGGCAGGATTACGTAATCGAATGGGCTGGTTAATATTAAAAAATATTAAACGTTGGTACGGTAGAAGGAGAATTTTTAAAAAGTATGGTTGGCATGTCTATCGATCAGATGGAAGTGAAAATTATTATTCAAATCAGCTGGTGCTTGGTCTAGGAATGAAAGAAATCGAATTTAATACTCATTTACCAGAGTATCTTCATCATATTGGGCCGAGTATTCCCTCGGTGAGTGTGAAAAATGGCGAGCGGAAATTACCCTGTGGGTTTGAAAAATATATCTTTTTTACATTTGGCACGATTTTAGACGGGATGAACGATCAGTTAAAGGAACAATATGCTGCTCTAATTAAACAGTTTCCGGAATATTTATTTGTCCTTTCAGATGGTAATTTAGAGTTGTCAGAAAATGAACCGATTTGGATGGGGGATAATTTAATTAGATTTGGTTATTTATCCTATTCTGAAAATATCCATCAATTTGATTTGGTTATTCATCATGGTGGTATTGGTATTGCTTATGACTGTATTAAATGGGGGATTCCTAGTATTGTCTTTCCTCAAGTGTGGGATCAGTTTGATTTTGCCGCTAGATTAGATTATTTTGGTGCCAGTATACGTATAAAAGATGCAAAAGAGATGGCGCAAGCGATAAGGCGAGCAAAGGTTTACGATTGGTCAAGACTTTTTCAACTTCAAAATAAATTAAAGGAGTATGACACAGAACAGAATTTATTAAGCTTAGTGGCAGGTATTTTAAAAGGAGCAAAATGATGATATTAATAACAGGAGTTTCAGGATTTTTAGGAGGAGAGCTAGCCAAAACATTAGTTAAAAAGGGAAAAAGCATCCTCGTTATCTCAAGAACACAACCGCAATACGATATTATACCGTATCAAGCAATCGATTTAAGTGATAAACAACAGGTAGAATCATTATTTAATCAAAATGAAATTAAATATGTTATTCATTGTGCTGCCAAAAGTTCAGCGTGGGGAACATATCAATCATTTTATGATTCAAATGTTTTGGCGACTGAAAATTTAATTTTAGAAAGTCAAAAGCATCAAGTGAAGCGTTTTGTTCATATTTCTTCCCCGAGTGTTTATGCTCAGTTAAGCGATCAATCCTTTGTTGAAGAAACGACCAATATATCATCAATCAGACCTTTAAATTATTATATTGAAACGAAAAAACAAGCGGAAATGATTGTGCAAAAATCGAATTTATCATTCAATATCATTCGACCGCGGGCACTGATTGGAGTGGGAGATACGAGTGTTGTCCCGAGATTAATTAAAGTTGAGAAAAAACTTGGGATTCCGTTGTTTAATGGTGGTCAAAATTTAATGGATGTGAGTTGTATTGAAAATGTGGTTCATGCTTGTATTTTGGCTCTTGAATCAAAAGTGGATAACGGAATTTATAATATTACGGATGGCAATCCAATAACCTTTCAAGCCCTTATTGAGACGCTATACCAACAATTTAATTTGACGCCTAGATTTCGTAAATTTCCTTATCGTTTTCTGTCGCTATTAGCAAGGCTGTTAGAAACGGTATATCCAGAATCAAAAGAACCGCCGTTAACCTTATATACATTATCAACCATTGCTTTTTCACAAACTTTATCAATTGAAAAAGCTAAAAATGAATTGGGTTATCAACCCATTGTGAATTTAGAAGAGAAAATAGGTGAGTATAGTGAGTGGTATCGACGCTATTTATAGAGTGCATATTGGTGGGTGTTATGTCAAAGAAAATCTTATCCGCTATAAAGCAAGTCCCACACCCATTTTTTTCCCAGCCAGTTGTTTTTTAATTAGAACTCAAAAGCAATGGTCGATTGTGGATTGTGGTTACAGTGAGGGAATTTTAAAACGGCACTGGGGTTTGTCGATTTATCGTAAAATAATGACGATTGAAGATTATCAGTTAGATCTTATCAGTGCTTTAGATAAATTTGCCATAACACCAGCGGACATCGAGACGGTCTATTTAACTCATGTACATCCCGATCATATTGGTCATCTTTATCGTTTTAACCATGCTCATTGGATCATGACAGAAGTAGCCTATCGTCAATTATTAAGAGGGCAACGGATTAAACCAGTGAAGGAAGCAATGATAGGATCCTTATCCCCCAACATTACCACTATTAATTATTCGAAGCTATTAGAGATAGAAGGTGTATCTTTTAATGCTTTTCCTTTAAATTCTGAAATGATTGCATTAGATTTGAGTGGGCATAGTCGACAAATGATGGGAATATTATTTCCACAACAAAAATTAATTTTAGCGATAGATGCCAATTGGCGCAAAGAGTGGATGTCATCAGAAGAATTGAAACGATATACGTTGGCAGCCCGAATGGTGCAGAGTAATTGGCAACAGTATCAAAATACGAACCAAAAATTATCCTTGCTGTCAGAAAAAGGGTATCAGATTGAACTGACGCATGATAATCAATCGGAATCACGCTTGTTTTAGGAGAAGAACATGTTATTGAAATATATAAAAGAATTTATTTTTACTAGGTATCAGTTATCACACTTAAAACCCGATCAGTTAGAACAGTTGCAGCAAACTAAATTAAAACGACAACTCGATCAAGTTACACAACAATCTCCTTATTACCAACAATATAAAGGGAATGTGTTGCATGATTTTCCGGTTATGAATAAACAAAAATGGATGGAGCATTTTGAACGAATCAATACTCGGGATCTAAAAAAGGACCTAGCTATGAAATTAGCTTTACAGAGTGAAAAGACACGTGAATTTGAATCGCGCTATCAAGGAATATCGGTAGGTTTGTCATCTGGAACGAGTGGGCATCGTGGGATATACACCTTATCTAAAGGGGAAGAGGCTTTATGGGCGGCTAATGCACTAGCAAAATTATTACCTAAAAAGAAATGGTTAGGCAATAATATTGCATTCTTTATGAGAGCCAATAATAATTTATATTCTTCTTTAAACAAACCAGGTCTGAGATTAGATTATTATGATTTAGAAAAAGAATTTAAACTGTTAATGAAGCAGCTGAAGAAGCAAGACCCTAATATTATTATTGCACCACCATCTGTTTTATATGATATCCGTCGTTATTTTGGAAAATCACCCTTCAAAAAAATCGACCTTGTAATCAGCGTGGCCGAAGTATTAGAAGAACAACAAAAAGTACTATTAACACAATTTTTTAAAGTGCCTTTTATCAGTCAAGTTTATCAATGTACAGAAGGGTTCTTAGCGTATACTTGTTCACATGGTAGTTTTCATTTATGTGAGGACATCGTATATTTTGAGAAAGAGTGGTTAGATCAACGGCGCTTTATTCCCATAATTACCGATTTACATCGCATAGTCCAACCAGTGATTCGCTATCGATTAAACGACATCCTCCATATAGGCAAACCCTGTTCATGTGGTTCGCCGTTGACGGTGATTGAAAAAATAGAAGGGCGTGAAGATGATGCGTTTTGGTTATTAAACTCACAAGGAGAAAAAGTTAAAATATACGCTGATTTTATTCGCAGGTTAATGTTATTTATTGAGGGGATTAGTCGTTATCGTGTGACTCAATACCAAAATGTTATTATTTGTGAAGTTGAATATGAACAACTAAATCAACGTAAGTTCATTGATCAATTGATTCAGCAAGAATTTAATAACTTGTTTGAAAAGTTCGAAGTTCAACCTTTACAAGTTTTGATCTATCCTTTTGAAAGAGGGATGAGATCGCAAAAATTAGCTCAAGTCCAATATAGAGGAGAGATTACTTATGAGAAGAATGAAGATTAGAAGTTATGCTTACACTAAAGGACCTGATGAAATTAAATTCAAGGATGGTTCAAGATGGCGGCATCCTTATCGTGCGAAGAATTCATATCAATTAGATATGTATGAAAAGGTCAGTCAAGAAGCTGTTGAAAAAGCTGGAATCGAGATGAGTGATATTGATTTAATTATTGTTGCCAGTGCGGGTATGGTTCAAATGATTCCATGCACAGCAGCCTTGTTACAAGAGAGAATTGCTCCTTATTCTGGTATTCCTTGTATGGATGTCAATACGACTTGTACCTCTTTTATCACGGCTTTAGACGTAGCGAGTTCTTTTTTAGTAACGGAGCTATACCAAAGAATATTAATTGTATCGGGAGATTTAGTATCTCATTTTATTAATCCCAATCAAGAAGAAAGTTATCGCCTGTTTAGTGATAGTGGAGTAGCCTTTATTGTCGAATCCACTAAAGAAAATAAAGGCATCTTATATTCTAAACAAGAGACTTGGTCTGAAGGGGCACATACGACTGAAATTAGAGGGGGGCTTACGGCCTATGGTCCCTCACTCTATTCTGAAGACACAAAAGGAGATTTTTTATTTGATATGGATGGGAAATCGGTCCTAATGCTAACTTTAAAAAAACTACCTAAAATGTTAAAGGAAACGTTGCAACATAATAATATTCAATTGCACGATATCTCAAAAATTGTTCCTCACCAAGCTTCTCGGGCTCTATTTATCGTGGAAAGACAATTAAAATTAAAAAAAGGACAACTTATAAATTATTTTGAAAAACTAGGCAATATGGTTTCGGGCTCAGTTCCTTATACATTAGGTTTAGCAATGGATCGAGGAGAAATTAAAGAAGGAGATTTAGTCTTACTTATCGGCACGGCTGCAGGTTTAACAATGAATTGTATGCTGATTCAATTATAAAATCGTTCTCTTTGTAAATTAGGTGAGTAGGTAATTTTATTAAGTCATAGACTATGATATAATTTTTAAGAAGACTAATATTATCGTTATTTGATTAAAATAAGTGTTTTAAAGCAATATATAATCAATAATTTGATATAATATTAATAAGTAAAGGAGGCCGAATAATGGCAAGAGGAATGGGCAATATGGGAAATATGCAAGGAATGATGCAGAAAATCCAAAAAATGCAAAAAGAGTTGACTAAAGAACAAAAGAACATTGAAGAAACGATTTTTGAGAAAAGCGATGCCAATCATTTATTAACTATTAAAATGAATGGCAAAAAAGAAGTGACGGATTTAACAATTTCATCCGATTTAATTGACCCAGAAGATCCAGAAATGTTACAAGATTTATTGATTGTGACACTGAACGAATTAATGATTGAAATTGACGAAACGGCAGAAGCACGTTTAAGTAAATATACTAAAGGAATGAACTTACCGTTCTAGAGAGGATGTCATCAATGCAATACCCAGCACCTATTGCTAAATTAATTAATAGTTTTACTAAATTACCAGGAATTGGTGCGAAAACAGCAGCACGGTTAGCATTCTATGTAATTGAAATGGATGAACGAGAAGTAACGGAGTTTGCCCAAAATTTAATCAGTGTTAAACGTGACTTAATGTATTGTAGTGTTTGTGGCAATATTACAGATTCAGATCCTTGTCCTATTTGCCAGGATGAAACACGGGATCGTTCAGTGATTCTGGTAGTTGAAGATACACGAGCGATTATGTCATTAGAAAGAATGCAAGAATATCGTGGGGTTTATCACGTCTTGCATGGAGTATTATCACCGATGGATGGGATTGGTCCCGATGATTTAAACATCACTCAGTTGATTCAAAGATTACAAGATGATACGGTTCAAGAAGTGATTGTGGCAACTAATGCTACAGCAGAAGGTGAAGCAACGTCCATGTATTTATCACGACTATTAAAACCAGCAGGAATTAAAGTGACACGCTTAGCTCATGGGTTATCAGTAGGTAGTGACATTGAATATGCTGATGAAATGACGTTGTTTAGGGCTATTGAGGGTCGTCGAGAGTTATAAGGAGAGTATCATTGAGAAAAGGATATTTTATTACATTAGAAGGACCCGAGGGTGCGGGAAAAACTACGGTTATTCAACATTTGGTTCGCGAACTAGAGGCAAAAGGTCATCAGGATATTGTGGTGACACGAGAACCAGGTGGCAGTAATATAGCGGAACAAATTCGGAATGTCATTCTTGATGTTAACAATGTAGAGATGGATAAACGTACGGAAGCATTACTATTTGCTGCTGCTAGAAGACAACATTTAGTGGAAATTGTATTACCAGCACTTGAAGCGGATAAAATTGTCATCTGTGATCGTTTCATTGATAGCTCCTTAGCGTACCAAGGTTTAGCCAGAGATATTGCAATCGACGCTATTTGGGAAATTAATCAATTTGCTATAGAAGGCCATTTACCAGATTTAACTTTATTAATTGATGTTCCAGCAGAAGTTGGATTAGAACGGATACACCAAGGTCGTAAAGACGAGAAGTTTGATCGTTTAGACCGAGAAGCCCTTGATTTTCATTACAAAGTTCGTAATGCTTTTCTCACATTAGCAGAAGAACATAAACGAATTCAAGTAATTGATGGCACTCAAACAATAGATGCGGTTGTCCAAGATAGTTTAGAAAAAATTGAAAAGTTATTAGTCAAAGAACAATAAGGGGGAATTTAATATGATGAAATTAGTGATTGCGGTCGTTCAAGATCAAGATAAAAATATTTTAAGTGATGCTTTTTATGAAGCGGATATTCGGGCAACTAAATTAAGTTCAACCGGTGGATTTTTACGTTCAGGAAACACTACTTTTATGGTCGGGATTGAAGAGGATCGTGTGGATGAAGTACTGGATATTATAAAACATAGTTGTCAATCGCGCGAGCAATTTATTTCTTCACCAGTCAACTTGGATGTAAGTTTAGATGTGACAGCATCTTATCCAGTAAAAGTGAAAGTAGGAGGCGCAACGGTATTTGTATTACCGATTGATGCGTTCCATCGTTTCTAATGAAGGTGGAGGAACAACTTAGCCACTATTTCTTTCGTCAAATATCGTCGCAGCATTTGAGCCATGCCTATATTTTCTCGGGAGATAATTTACAGGCAAAAAATACAGTCATAGAATCTTTGATTCAAGCGATGGTTTGCCCTAACTTCTCAGAAGTAGGGCAACCTTGTTGTCAGTGTAATGAATGTCAAAGAGTAATAGATAACCAGATATCGGATGTTTTATATTTAGAACCAGATGGTAGAAATATTAAAGTTGACCAAATCCGAGAGTTGCGTAATTGGCTTAATCGTAGTCCGCTTGAATTTGATTTTAAAATGGCGATTATACATCAAGCTGACTTAATGAATCCGTCTGCCTCAAATGCTCTGTTGACGATACTGGAAGAACCAAATAGTGAAATTTACATTATTTTAGATGTGATTGAAGTGGATACGTTATTGCCGACCATTCGTTCACGAGCACAAAATATAATTTTTACGAATGACTTTCAAGATGATTTTTCAGATGTACAAATAGCCAAAAATTATCAAAAAATTTTGTCTTTATTACCAGGGACAACGAGTCAGGTGTTAAGAGAGTTTGATCCAGTAGAATTAGAAGAATGGTTTAAGGCTCTCAATGAGTTTTATCAGTTACTGCTAACAAAATCGCCCTTAGCCTTTGCGTTAATTCCTATACGCATGAAGTCCATTTTAACCACTCAAAAAATTGATTTAGGTTTAGACTATTTAACTTTATTAAATCATCAAACTTTATTACACCTTTTTTCTAATTTAACTGAAAAAAGTATTTCACTGAATTGGTTACAAGCAATTATTGAAAAACATGCGATTTCCACACAAGACCTGTTAGCCATTAATCAACAGTTAATTGAAGCCAAAGAATATCTTAATGCGAATGTTTCATCTCAATTAGTATTAGAACGGATTGTTTTAAATCTGAATAAATAGAGAGGGGGAGAATGATGATACATCAAGATATACAAGAATTAATTAATAATATTCAGAACCACCAGCAACAATATCAAAATAATATTCTTCAATTGACACAAGTTGTCTTAGAGTTGAAAGAAGAGAATAATCGATTGCGGATGTTGAATCATAATCTTGAAGATCAGTTACAAAAGCTTGTAAATGAATCAGTGACTCAAGAGGAAGATACCCCAATCGAGGAACAGCATATTAGTGGTAAAGATCGTCTGCAAGGTTTTTATGATGATGGTATTCATGTTTGTCATGAATTGTTTGGGAAACGTCGTCAGTCTTCGGAAGATTGTTTATTTTGTCAAGATGTATTAATGCGATTATCAAAAGGGTGACATGATTGGTTGAATTAAAAGAATTTGAACGAATAGATTTTTTATTTAGAGAAAACAGAAAAATAATTCAAAGCAAACAATATTTTTCCTTTTCTTTAGATGCCGTTCTTTTAGCAGATTTTGTTAATCTTCCGCAAAAGCGACAATTTAAATATCTTGATTTTTGTTCTGGTAATGGTATTATCCCGATTATTTTAAGTGCTAAAACGACGAATCCACTAGAAGGGATTGAATTGCAACCAGAATTAGTTGAAATGGCTCGTAGAAGTATTGAACTCAATCAACTTGAACATCAGATTACGATACACGAAGGCGATTTAAATGCATTTCCACATGAACAAGCCTATTATGATTTTATTACTTGCAATCCTCCATATTTTTTGTTGGAAAACTCCAAAGAAATCCATCGTTTAACCAGTCACCATCTGGCTAGACATGAAGTGTCGCTCACGATGGACCAATGGTTATTTAAAGCAAGCAAACTATTAAAAGATAAAGGACGTTTATATATTGTCCATCGTCCCGAACGTTTAGATGATTTAATGGAGGGGTTGTTAAACCATCGTTTTTCAGTTAAAAGAATTAAATTTGCGTATCCGAAAGTCGGATCATTAGCGAATATTGTGTTGATTGAAGCAATTTATCGAGGTGGACGACGAGGAGTTCGGATTGAACCACCCCTTATTGTTCATCAAGAAAATGGAGAATATACTCCAGAAATGAAGGCTATTTATTTTGGAGAATGAAGCACATTTTTTCTATGTTTTGTATTGTCAAGATAATACCCTATATGGTGGTTATACAAATGATTTGTCCAAAAGACTTTTGGCTCACCAAACGGGTAAGGGCGCAAAATATACTCGGGTTAAAAAAAGACAACCTGTAAAATTAATTTATGCAGAACGATGGTCATCTAAACAGAAAGCAATGTCGCAGGAATATTATTTTAAAAAACAAACACGCACGCAAAAAGAGGAGTATTTGAAAGCAGCAGGTGTTAAAGATTATAACAACGGCACCTTTGTTTTAGTCAACGGTCAGGAGGAAGCAGAAGATGAATCAACAAAAGAGTTATCTTGATGGTAACGGCAAACTATATTTAGTTCCGACTCCTATAGGCAATCTTGAAGATATGACGTTTCGAGCCATTCATACCTTAAAGCAGGTTGACTTAATTTTAGCTGAAGATACTCGTCGTACGATTAAATTGTTAAATCATTTTGAAATTAAACAACCAATGATGAGTTTTCATGAGCATAGTAGTCAAAATCAAATAATACAATTAATTGAGCAATTAGTTCAAGGCGAAAACTTAGCGCTTGTTTCGGATGCCGGTATGCCGTTAATTAACGATCCAGGTCATCCGCTCGTAAAAGCAGCTATTCAACATAATATTTCGGTTATAGCGTTACCAGGTGCTAATGCTGCGATTACCGCTCTCGTTGCTTCAGGACTTAATGCGGAGAAGTTTACTTATTATGGTTTTTTTCCACGCGAAACTAAGGAGCAAAAAGACTTGGCGATTCTTATCGGACAAAGAAACGAAACCGCCATTTTTTATGAGTCTCCGTTTCGTTTGAAGAAAACCATCAAAAGAATCGCTGAATTTTTATCAGCAGACACGCAAATTGTGTTAGCGCGTGAAATATCAAAACAATATGAAGAATATTTACGAGGAACGCTACTTGAAATACTGGAATTTTTAGAACAGAATGAAATAAAGGGAGAATTTGTTTTATTAGTTGAAGGTGGACGAGGCGTTACAGTGGTCGATTCTGTTGTCATTGATCTGGAATTGCCTTTAAAGGAACAAGTAGACCAATGGATAGCAGAATATGGAGTTTCATCAAAAGAAGCTATTAAAGAGGTTGCGAAATTAAATGGGTTAAGAAAACAATTGGTATACCAAGCGTATCATAATCCTACAGATGTCAATCATTAGAGGGGGGGAGGAAGTGTTATACTGGATTAATGCCATTATTTTTTTAGTTATCGGAATTTATGCACTTTCTCATCAAAAACTATCTATTTCACCAGCTTTTTGTGCTATTTTTAGTTTGACAAGTTTGATTATGGCATTATTTCAAATGAGTAATTGGTTGCCCGTTTTTATATTAAGGTACTTTCTATATTTGGTAAGTGCAGTTTTGTTAGCCATCGTTCCTTTTATTTTATTGGCATTAGGCGTTTTAATTTTAATACGGGAAACGAAACAATCGATATCCTATTTTGGACGGTTACTTAGTATTATTTTAGCAAGTGTCATTTTGAGTTTTTTTGTCTATAGTTTGTATAATCTTGTTAATATCCGTGATGTTCAACTAACCATTATTATTAGTCTATATAGTGCCATTGCGATTTATTTTACAGCTTTTTTTATTAGTTATTTATTGATTAGTTGGCTAATGAAAGTCAGTTATAAAAAAAAGAAACACTATTTAATTCTTGTATTAGGAACGGATATTAATGATGAGGGTCAAGTAAAGTCTGATTTAAAATATCGTTTAAATTCAGCGATTAACTTTTATCGATCTTTATCTTCAGTACAACAAAGTGAGAGTTATTTTTTGGTGTCAGGGGGCAATACCGCAGCTAATAGAATGACGGAAGCGGAAGTGATGACCCATTATTTGTTGAAACAAGGCATTAATAAGACTCAGATTATTTTAGAAAAATCAGCTCGTAATACAGCTGAAAATATTCAATTTACCAAGCCGTTAATCCAACATTTGGGTAAGGACCGATCACTTGTCATTGTGACGAATACTTATCATTTACCTCGCACTTCGTTTTTCGCTAGAAAATACCAAGTAGCAGCCCAGTATATAGGGGCAAAAACAGCTATAATATCATGGCCTTATGCAGTGGTAAGAGAATTTTTGGCAATCTTATTATTAACAAAGGAAGTCAGTGTATTTTATATTGTTTATATTATCGTGACGGAGTTTTACAAAATTTTTATGTGAAAGTAGAGTGACAAAATGGCATTAAAAGATGAAGATACATTAATGAAACGTAAGCGTGAACTAGAAGAAGCTATTCATAACTTAGGGATTAGCTTTGAAGAGGAAGAAATAGCAGAACAGGATGATTTGGCGAATCAGTTTTCATTCGATGAGGAAGCTTTAGCAGAAATGAACTATAATGAGCATGAAAACAAATAATTTTTCAAGATGTCATTGGATTGAAGGAAAGCCCGATTATTATGTTCAATATCATGATGAGGTTTGGGGAAAGCCTGAGCACAATGACCAACAATTGTTTCGATGGTTGATATTAGAACTTTTTCATATCGGCTTATCGTGGCAACTCGTTTTATCAAAAATAGATAATTTTGATCAAGCTTTTGATTACTTTGATTATCATAAAATTGCTCACTATAATGAAACTAAAATTCAGTCTTTAATGAACAATGGAGGCATTATACGTCATCAACAAAAAATTAGAGCCGCTATTAATAATGCTCAAGCATTTATAAAAATTCAAAATGAATTTGGTAGTTTCGATCATTATATTTGGTCTTTTACTAATGGTAAAACCTTATTGCGGGAACAAGGTCAACCTCTATTGACACAGTCTGACTTAAGTGATGAAGTGACGAAAGATTTGAAAAAAAGAGGCTTTAAGTTTTTAGGCAGTGTGACGGTTTATTCTTATTTGCAAGCTATTGGTATCCTTAATGATCATGATAGCCATTGCCATTTTCGTTAAAAATTAAACATAAAAGTCATGGGGTGGATCAGAAAGTTCCTTCCATTCTATAAAAGAAAAGAAGCTAGGTAGAAAGCCTAGTTCGTCAAAAGATAAGGTCGTTATCTCAAGTGAGACAATGACCTTTTTTCATCTTACATTGTAAACGAATAAGTCTCTCCAGATATCATATAGCTACAGATAAATGCACTGTAAGCGTCCTATATCAGAGTATCTTGATAC
>NZ_KV805729.1:0-25537 GCF_001811625.1 Globicatella sp. HMSC072A10
GCGATTTCACGAGTGTTTATTTAGTGCGCCCTAAAACACTTAAATGATTAAAAGCCAAGTCTAAAATAATTTATTTTTCTCTTGACTTATTACCACTAGACTTATTACGTCAATTGTATTACACATGAGCCGATTAGTTAAATGATAACTATCACTCTATTTTGAAGTCTAAGCAAGGCTTTTGGGATGTGATGACACAAAATCAGTATTTATTTCATCGCAAGTATGTTGCCATTCATTATTAAATATAGTTTTTTTCCTCTTATCGGATTGTCGATAATAGTGTACGTCATTTTACCCAATAAGCAATAAGTTTTTGGGTATCTAAGCACAATTTTCTATGTTTTGCTGCTAATATTTTACTCAATACAAAGACCAATATTATCGACATAAAAGTATCAAAAGACGTTCGCTACTGTTACCACTTCCGCTTATTTATTCTCATATGCTTTTCACTTTAACTTCATAAGTTTTTAATATACAATACTATTTAGTTTATCTTAACGGTCATCGCCAATCGGCTGTCAAAGATATTATGAGGAGGATTTTATGAATACACAAGTTAAACAATATATTTTAGAACATGAGGATGAATTGATTCAGAATCGTCGCTATTTACATCAGCATCCTGAATTATCCCTTGAAGAATTTAAAACGACACAATTTATTGCCCAAGAATTAGATAAATTGAAGGTTCCCTATCGTTTAATGGAACCTACTGGTGTTTTGGCTGAAATTAAAGGTTCAGAACCTGGTAAGACCGTTTTACTTCGTGCGGACATGGATGCTCTCTCGATTGAAGAACTTAACCAGCATCTTGATTATTGTTCAGTAGAAGCTGGAAAAATGCACGCTTGTGGTCATGATGCCCATACATCCATGTTATTGAGCGCCTTAAAAGCGTTATTGTCTGTGAAAGAACAAATTAAAGGCACTGTACGCTTTATTTTCCAACCAGCAGAAGAAGTAGCAGCAGGAGCTAAGAAAATGGTGGAACAAGGCGTCCTAGACGGTGTTGACAATGTCTTTGGGATTCATATTTGGTCCGTACATGAGACTGGTAAAGTTGTCTGTGATGCAGGTCCTGCTTTTGCTAGTGCGGATATTTTTAAAATTCATTTTAAAGGCAAAGGAGGTCATGCTGCTCAACCTCATCTTTCCCACGATGCGGTGGTAATGGCAGCTGAATATGTCAATAATGTACAATCCATTATCTCACGAGCAGTTGATCCCCTTTCACCCGCTGTGTTAACCATCGGAAAATTTGAAGCTGGCGACCGTTTTAATATTATCGCGGAAAATGCAGTCCTAGAAGGAACGGTCAGAACATTTAACAATGAAGCCCGTTCAGTGGTGGCGACCCAAATGCAAGCATACGCTGAACAAATAGCCGAAATGTATCATGGAAGCGTCGAATTTGAATATTTATATATGACCGAGGTAGTGGATAATCATTTACAAAGTGCACAATTAGTCCAATCGATTACCGAGCAAACATTTGGTAAGGAATTTATCCATCATGATGACCCGACAATGGGAGCGGAAGATTTTGGTTATTATATGAAAAATATTCCAGGAGCCTTCGCAACGGTTGGTTGTCGTAATGTCGATAAGGAAACTGATTTCCCTCACCATCATGCACGCTTTAATGTGGACGAAGAAGCGTTAAAATATGGTGCGGAATTGTATGCCCAATACGCTCTAACTTACTTAAATCAAGATGAATTCTAAATTAGGAAAGGATGTTAGTATGAACCAGACTGTAAAACAATTTATTCAAGACCATGAAGCTGACATGATTGAAATGCGACGCCATTTGCATAGAAACCCTGAATTATCTTTGGAAGAATTTGAGACGACACGTTATATTGCGAATCAATTAGATCAATTAGGTTTGGACTATCGCTTAATGGAACCAACCGGAGTGATGACTGAAATTAAAGGGACACAACCTGGTAAAACCGTCTTATTGCGTGCCGATATGGATGCACTTTCGATTCATGAGTTAAATGATCATCTGGATTACCAATCGCAAAATGAAGGCAAAATGCATGCATGCGGACATGATGCCCATGTAGCGATGTTAATGATGGCACTAAAAGCCTTGTTATCAGTAAAAGACTCTATCAAAGGCACCGTACGTTTTATCTTCCAACCGGCTGAAGAAATCGGTAAAGGCGCAAAATTAATGATTGAACAAGGTGTACTTGACGATGTCGATAATGCCTTTGGTATTCATATTTGGTCAATGGATCAAGCCGGATTAGTAAACTGTAATGTTGGCCCTACCTTTGCCGCCACTGATCGGTTTTATGTCCATTTCAAAGGTTCGGGTGGTCATGCCGCGCAACCACATTTAACAAAGGATGCGGTGGTGATGGTTTCTCAATATATTTCACAAGTACAAAATATCATTTCGCGCGCAATCGATCCAATGGAATCAGCCGTGTTAACGATTGGGAAAGTTGAAGCAGGTGACCGTTTTAATATTATTGCGGAAAATGCTAAATTAGAGGGTACCGTTAGAACATTTGATGCTGCTACTCGTGATACAGTTGAAAATGAGATGCATCGTTTTGCAGAAAAAATCGCGACGATGTATGGTGGTACTCTTGAATTCATCTACGACCGCTTATTAGACCCGGTCGTCAACGAACGTCACAGTGCGGAGCTGGTGCATCGTATTACGAAAGAAAGTTTCGGCGAAGAATTTGTAGGCAACTTCCCTCCAAAAATGGTTGGTGAAGATTTTGGTGAATACAATAACCATATTCCAGGAGCCTTCGCAACGGTTGGTGCACGTAGTGAAACGAATGGGGCCATCTATCCTCATCATCATGCTCGCTTTAATGTCGATGAGGAAAGCTTAAAAGTCGGCGCTGAACTCTATGCACAATATGCTTTAGAATATTTAAACCAAGCAGATTTTTAAGCTTTTGCGTTTGAAAAATAGTGGGGGAAAGGAAACTGCGAATCGCAAATTTAATCAAGGGGTAATACTTTAAAGCAAAACGAAATGGGGAAAAGGAAACTGCGGTTTACAAACTGAAAATGCGAAAAGGACACTCGGTTTGTCGAAGCGAAACGGAGATAGTTTGTTTTGCTAGCCAAAAAAATGTCGTAAGTACACTCGGTTTGTCGAAGCGAAATGAAGATAGTCTGTTTTGCCGGCCAAAATTGAAGTGGAGAACCGCATTCGGTTTGTCCAAGAAAAACGGAGAGGGTCTGTTTTGCTGGCCAAAAACAATATGTAAAATGACAATCAGTTTTGCTAAGGGAAACGGAGATAGTCTTACTTACTAAAATTAATGCGGAATTATGAGCTTGTGCTCACGCGGGAAAGGACGCTGCAGGACGCAAACCAAAGCAAAATGACCCTGAACTAAACAATACAGTTGACTCCCTAATACAAAAATCGTGCGCAAGACAACCTAAACCAAATATAAATAGGAGCGACCCACTGAAGCAAAACCACTTGGTTTTCACTTCTAGGTCACTCCTATTATTTTTTACATAAATTGATAGGCGTACATAAATTCTTCGCGTGCTCTGCTACCATTTTTAGTAGGAATTTGAATCGTATCACTTGTCACTTGTTCAAAATCCAAATAATCATAAAATCGATAGTTACAATCAGAATCAGTGAATAAATAAAGGTTTTGGCAATCCTTATTTTTAAAATCTTTTATCGCTTCATAAATAAGGCTTTTACCTAAACCATGTCCTCTGGCTTGTGAAGAGACGGCGATATATTCAATACTAGCATCAAAATCTGTGTCTACTTCACCTAAGAATTGATTGTAGATTGACTTTTCCGCTTCAAACGTTTTGATTAAGCGATTGATTTCTTGTTCTTCGCCATGTTTTGATAATTCAATTAAATTTTCAATGGTATTGGTTTGGAATTTGCGAAAGTCCGGATCATCTTTAGTTATTTTACATAAAATCATCCCTAAAATTTGGCCATCCACTTCTGCCACTCGGCCTGTAGAACTATTGTATAATGCTTTATTAAGTGAAATGGCAGCCGCAGCTTTCTCAAATTCTTCTTTTTCATAGAATCCGTCGAACCACGCTTCATGAACTAAGTTAATCATTTCGGGTATGTCGCGTTCTTCAATTTTTCTAATAGTTAATTGCATTTTTTCCTCCTATAGTTTCCTCAATTTAAAACGATGTTACCACCCTAACAAAACTATATTGAGTTGTCAATTAAATTGCTTTACATTAGAAACGATTGAGAATTTTAGTTGATTTTGCTTATCTCTTTAATTTAGTTTTAGTAGTTAGGCGATAAAATCGAGTGACAATGCGACTAACTTTTACTTTGATCACTAAATTAAAGCTTAACCTTGTAACCATCAAACATGCTCTTCTATATTACTCACTCAAAACCAATCGTCATAAATTTCAGTATAAAGGTAACTTTTGATATTTCGTTAAACTTCTGTACTAATATTTCAATAAATCCAACTGTCTCTACATTACTACAAACATAATTGCTCTCATTTCCTTCTTAGTTTCAATATGAATGCCACTTAATCAATTTCATACACAAAAAACCAGCCCACACCTTTTTGGCATCGAGCTGGTTAATTGAAGTGTTTTATCGGCTTGGCTGCTACTAATAGTTGACACAATGTCAGTAACAGACACATTCCTTTCTTTATCCTTAAACCGTAGTGGTGGCTACTTTGACAGTTCCTTCATCTTGAACACCGTCAGTATTTAATAACGCATCATAACGGTCTTTTTGTAAATAAGGTAATGATAACATGGTGACAAAACTGATTAAGTATAAGCTTGCTAAGAATAACATCACCATTGAGACAGATGAGCTATCTAAGATTTTTCCGATGATCACGGATGAGAATCCTCCGACCGCACGTCCAACGTTTAAGATCACATTATTCGCAATAGAATGAATACGTCCTGCATACAATCGACTGGTCATCGCGCCATAACCTGAGAACATCCCGTTCACGAAAAAGCCGACAATCATGTCGCCGATAATCATCGTTAAGGCTGAGTTGGCAAATTGGAATAAGTAAACTGAAGCTGCTGACATCAATAAGAAGATGCTGTATGCTAAACGTGGCCCTAAATGGTCTAAGATTTGACCAAATACTAACATGCCGATACACATGCCGACAATCGTCGCAATCATCCAAGTAGAAGAGTTTTTAACTGAGATTCCTAATGACTCTTGCATTATCGTTGGTAACCAGTTCATCATCCCAAAGTAGCCAGCAATTTGAACAGTGGTCATTACCATTAAAGCAATCGTTTGATGCGCTAAAACTGGTGTCGCGAATAACTCTTTAATTTCTGGTTTAACATCGTTATTTTTAGCTACACGACGATTGGAAATAGTAGCTTCATCCACAGCAAAATGCATAAAAGCCACAAGAATTAATGGCAGTAATCCTAATAAGAATAATCCTTTCCAACCAAATATTGGAGCGACAAAACCAGCTAATAATGCTGAAAAGATTGAACCAACTTGACCCGCAATCCCGTTTAATGCGGAAACGCGCCCCATTTTCTTCGGTTCGACAATTCCAGCCATAATCGCAACCGCCACACCATATTCTCCTCCGACTCCAATTCCTGCGATGAATCGCATTAAATATAGGTAGTAAATATTATTAGTAAAGAAAATTAATCCGGTCGCAATCGAAAAGATGATAATTGTCCATTTGAAGACTTTATATTTATTATAGCGATCGGCTAAGACTCCAAAGACTAGACCTCCTAATAACATCCCAAAATTCGTAATGGTCGCAATCCATCCCCCTTGAGTTTGCGAGATACCTAAAGTTGAGACAATACTGGACATTGAAAAGGCTAAAAACATCACGTTTAAATCATCTAACCCTGAACCGACAATCGATGTAACTAAGGCTCTTTTATCATTTTTACTCATTTTTTCCATTTTTTTAGCTCCTTAATGAATGATCTCGTCATTCTTTATTAATTTTGTTGTACTTCGCTCCATGCTACTGGATCTTGATACCAATCTTCTAATGATGTTTTATATTCAGCTAACCCTCCTTCTGTTGTCGCGATTTCTAATAGTGTTGTGTAATCCGTTAAGGATTGAAATGCCAAACCTGCTTCTTTAAATGCTTGTTGGCCACTATTGAGTTGATAATTAAAAATGCTAACCACGCCTAATACTTCAGCGCCTTCAGCTTGGATTTGTTTTGCAGCGTTTAAAACACTACGTCCAGTCGAAATTAAATCTTCAATTAAGACCACTTTAGCTTGTTTATCCAATGCACCTTCAATCGCACGACCCTTGCCATGGTCTTTAGCAGATGAACGCACATAAATCATCGGTAAGTCTAATTCTGCTGCAACAAAAGCAGCATGGGGAATACCAGCCGTAGCGGTGCCGGCTATAACCGTGACATCTGGATAATGCTCTTTTATCGTTTTAGCTAATAAATACTCAATGACTTTTCGTTCACGAGGATAAGACATGATCAAACGATTATCCGTGTAAATCGGTGCTTTTAAACCACTGGCCCATGTAAACGGCGCTTGTGGACTTAGACAAACGGCTTCGATGTCTAATAATATTTGAGCGGCTTGTTTTGCTGATGTCGTCATAAAATATTCCTCCTAAAATGATGCTTTTTCAGCCAAACCTTTTTGCCACTCGGCTTTAATGGCTTGGTAGGCAGCTACAGGGTCTTCGGCTTGAGTAATTGGACGTCCCACTACAATATAATCACAGCCATTTAATGCGGCCTCATAAGGTGTCGCCGTCCGTTTTTGGTCATCTTGTCCTTTGGTTAGTCGTATACCCGGTGTGACCGTTAAGAAGTCCTCGCCAAATTTTTCTTTGATGGCTTTGGCTTCTAATGGTGAACAAACGACGCCATCTAATTGTGCTTGTTGGGTAAGCTTGGCCAAGTGGTTGACACTTTCTGCCATCGTTGCTTCAACCAATTGTTCCTGTTTAAGTTGTTCTGGGCTAGTGGACGTTAATTGAGTCACCGCTAGTAAAACCGGACGTTTGGCTCCTTCACCAGTCCCTTTTTCAATACCTTGACGGGCTGCTTCCATCATGGCTTGTCCACCCATTGCGTGAACATTTAACATTGCTACCCCTTGCTTAGCCAAGGTTTTCATCGCCCATTTTACCGTATTGGGAATATCATGTAATTTTAAATCTAAGAAAATATCATGACCGCGCTTTTGTAATGCTTCAACCATCTGCGTACCGGTCGTATAATATAATTCCATCCCTATTTTTACATTTAAAGGCTCGGAAAATTGATTTAAAAACTCATTTAATTGGTCTATTTCTTGAAAATCGAGTGCAATAATTGGTTTACTCGCGTCCATTTTCATCATCCTTTCACTCTTTCGTGATAAAAAGAAAAACCTACACACGTGTGTAGGCTCATAAAAGTACATAAAGATAGTGCTATTAGACGGATTTAGCGCAATCCCCCAATGGCAAATATGGTTATGGTAACTTTCATGTTTCTCGAACACGTTTAAAGATCCCTAAATTTCTTTCTAAAGTATACTTATCATTAGGCAAATTGTCAAATGGAAAATTCAAATAATGGTTAACTCTTTCGCATCATTCGGTTTGTTCCCTATAAAAAACGCTAGGCTTAGGCTTTTAACTTAACACGCGATGATTATAGGCCAGATTAGTTGAGGTTGACAGCTATTTTAACTCAACCCGAAATGGTTTTAGGCCAGATTGAGTGAGGTTTACAGCTATTTTCAAACATTGAGACGAACAACGCTTTAAAACATTAAGGGCGAACAGCGATTTTAACTCAATAGGGCGAATAACGATTTAACTCAGCCAAAAACAGTTTTAGGCCAAATTAGGTGAGGATAACAGCAATATTAACTCAACCCGAAATGGTTCTAAGCCAGATTGGGTGCGTCTTGAACAGCGATTTAAAAACAATGAGGGCGAGCAGCGATTTTAACTCAATAGGGCGAATAGCGATTTCAACTCAGCCAAAAACAGTTTTAGGCCAAATTAGATGAGCTCGACAGCGATTTTAACTCAATAAGATGAACCACGATTTAAAAACATCGAGGGCAAGCTTCTCAATTCGCTATAATATTTAAAAATCTACTAATCCCCTCATTGTTATGATGACCCAATTACTCGTCTTCGTCGAACAAGCCCGCTAACCCTAAGCCTGCGAATGGATTGTTCGTTACTACTTCTTGTTCATCTAAATAACTTTCATTGGCCTTTAATTCTAATAAACCTTTATAAACTTCTGCCGTCATCTTGGCATCTTCTAAACTATTATGCGCTTGCCCTTTTAAGCCAATATATTCCGCGACAGCTTTTAGACTTAATCCCTTCGAACCTGATAAATAGGTGGGTTTCATTTCTTGTGCTATTTCATAGACATCAATTTGATATTGCGCTTCTAAATCTAAGCCATGACTTTGGAGCACAGGAATATCACTTTTTCTGCCATTATACCCCATCAATGGAAAGTCACCGACAAAATCTTTAAAGTCCCTTAATACTTCCTCTAAAGCAGGCGCATTTTTAATTTTATCTTGAGTAATCCCCGTTAATCCAGTAATAAAACTTCTAATATGGACGGTCGTAAGAACATAGGTGTCAAAGCGTTCGATTTCTTGATGATTAACATACTTTATCGCCGACACCTGTAATAAATGTTGAATGCCCTCTACCTCGTTAAATTCTAAGTCGAAAGACACATAATCTTTAAATTCCTCCACATCTTCCCTCCTAAATATTCGCTATAATGATATTGTAAACGATAAAAGCGAAATTGTCTCTATTAGGATAATGGATGCCAAGTTAATGATTATCTTCTATTACGAGTAACAAATCGTATTGGAACCGGCAATCAAAATTTAACTTCATTAACTCCACACTTCATCAGCAATTTCTTTAATCAATTGTAGCTTTTTCCATTGATCTTCTTGCGTTAATTTATTCCCTTCCTCGGTAGAAGCAAAGCCACATTGAGGGGACAAGCTTAATCGTTCTAATGGAATGTACTGCGCCGCTTCATGGATACGAGTGATAATTCTGTCTTTATCTTCTAATTCTGGACGTTTAGACGTTATCAATCCTAATACTACTTTCTTATCACCGGTAACTTTACGCAATGGTTCAAAACCACCTGAGCGTTCATCATCAAATTCTAGGAAATAACCATCTACCTCTTCTTTTGCGAAAAGAAACTCCGCAATCTCTTCATAAGAACCGCTCACCGCATAAGTCGATTTAAAATTCCCGCGACAAACATGAGTCGTTACCACTAAGTCTTCTGGACGTTGACTAATCGCCCGATTATTAGTCTCTAAAAATAATTGCTTGATTGCTTCTAACCCTGCTTGGTCAGTACCAAAAAAGTCTTCCGCTCGCTCATCCACTAATAACCCCCATGAACAATCATCTAACTGAAGGTGACGCAAACCTAATTGATATGCCTTCTGGATAAATTGTTGGTAAATCGAAACTAAATCCTCTACCAACTCCTCTTGACTATCATAGAACTTAAGCGTATTGTCAATGGCAAAAGGCATAATTAATTGTTCAAGAAACTGAGTGGGTGCTGGGATGGTTAATTTAGCTTGATGACCCTTTTCTTCAAACTGTTGCACAAATTTAAAATGTTCGAAGAAAGGATGATTCTCATTAAATACTAAACGTCCTACCAGATAAGTGTCATCGATTAGTGCCACTTCATCTGCAAATGGTAATCCTGTTTCTGTTGGGCGATGGTCAATCCCCTCAAATCCCCACATAAAATCTAAATGCCAAGTAGAGCGTCTAAACTCTCCATCGGTAATAAATTCATAGCCTAATTCTTTTTGCTTATTAATTAATTCCTCAATCACTTGATCTTCTACAATTTTTAACGCTTCTGCATCAATTTTACCTTCCTTAAACTCTTGTCGAGCAGTGACTAATCTTTCAGGTCTTAAAAAACTCCCCACAAAATCATGTTTACTACAATTATGACACATATTACTTCCTCCTTAAAATTATTAGTCAATTTCACTAACAAAAAAAGACCCCATCCTTAAAAAGGACGAGATCACTCGTGTTACCACCTTAATTTATATTAATCTCACGATTAATACCTCAATGAGTACTATCATACTCGCTCGCTTTAACGGGCGAACCCGGACTCACCTAAATATCGAAGAGCCAACTCGAAGACCATTTTCAATGAATTGCCATTTAACTGCTTGCACCAACGACAGTCTCTCTGTAAAACTTTCATCCATCTACTTTTCTTGTCAATGTTGTTATGACTATATTCACACTATAAATTAATCTATTCTTAATGTCAAGCTAATAATTCAAACTGTACATAAATTTGAGAGTGTTCCCGGTGAGTTGTGTGGAGAATTCATCGCGGAATAGAGAACACTTTCATCGCGACGGAGATTTTCACCATGGACTGACGAAGTGTTTCTCCGCAGATTTTATAGATTTTTCGCCACGATCCAAATAAGTTTAGCAGCCAGATTCACAATGAACACAATCAGTTTTTCACCACAAACCACATCGATTCAATGAGTTGGCATAATATTATCCCGCATCACTGCATTTAAATTGAATAAAAGGTGCTTTAAAGCCAATCTTTAATTCATTATATTTTGTGGTTTTCCTTCGATAAAACTAATCACATTTTGAAAGGCGATTTCCGCTCGTTTTACCATTGCTTCATCACTAAGAAACGCAATATGTGGCGTTAAAATAGTGTTTTTAGCCTGCAATAATGGATAATCGCTAGCTAATGGTGGCTCTGTATCAAACACATCAATACCTGCTCCTGCAATGCGTCCTTCATTTAGTGCTTCGGCTAGTGCTTCATTATCGACCACTGGACCTCTAGCGGTATTGATTAATATCGCCTCTTGCTTCATCAAAGCCAATTTTTCTTTTGATATTAATCCTTTAGTGTGAGCATTTAATGGTAAATGTAATGAAACAATATCACTGTTTTTTAGTACATCCTCTAATGATTGATAGGTCAAACCTAGTTCATTTGCCTGCTCATTTTCACTGCGACTATAGCCGATTAACTTAGCGCCAAAAGCTTTAAACAATTTTGCCGTTTCAATCCCAATATTGCCGGTCCCAATGATGCCCACTGTTTTGCCTTTAATTTCCATACCTTGAAATGGTCCTGGAAAATCAGTAGCTAGTCGTGTATCAGCGTCGCTTTGTGGTATTTGACGATAGAGAGCTAATACCAATCCTAACACTAATTCACTAACAGCAGTCGTCGCATAACCAGAAGCATTCGCAATTTGAATTCCTAATTCATTAGCAGCCTCTTGAGCGACATGATCGATTCCAGTAAAAGCGACATCAATTAACTTCAATCGTGAATTGGCCTTGATTACTTCAGCAGGATAAGGATTGTTGGCAATCATCACAATATCCGCTCCTTTTGAACGTTCAATCAGTTCCTGAACATCGGTCGTTTTGGTGTCAAAATAGATGAACTCATGGCCTGCCTTAAGTAAAGGTTCTGCTAGTTCAGTAATTTTTTCTTTTGATACTCGTAAGGGTTCTAATAAATGTATCTTCATCTTCACTCATCCTTTTAGTCTATTCTAGCTACCATTATAACACGACAATGATGATAGCTAGAAGATAATCGCTTGTTTAAGTATGTTGATGCCATGTGACTTATTAGGTTTTTTCATAAAAATATGTTATAATTAAATTGCACCGAGGAGGGAAATTTATGAAAAATTTATTAATTACTACCGTGGTAACCATCGTGATGAGTTATATTCTTCCAGGAGTCACCGTTAACAGTTTTATGGGAGCTCTAATATTTGCTATTATTCTGGGTATTACCAATGGTATTGTCGGAAAAATACTTAAGACAGTCGGATGTTTATTGACGATTATTAGTTTAGGGCTGTTTAACTTAGTTGTAAACGGTGCTATGGTTTTATTAGCGGATAATTTCGTTAGCGATGTTCATATTGAAGGACTATTCACTGCCATTATTTTATCCATTGTGATCAGTATTTTTACTACCACCGAAAACAAAATGGAACTCGATCAACGATAATAGGACTTAAAGAAACCAGACTCAGCAAAATTGAGTCTGGTTTTTGTTTTGAGGTTCGATGGTTGATTTGATAATAAAGTACTACTCAATGTTTTTGCTAATTAAAAAAATCATAAAAATAATAAAACTTCCAAATTTTAACACGAAGCCGAAAGCCAATTCTTTCTATCTTATTTTGTCCATTAATTATTGGTTTCGCTCGGCCATAAATAACTCATCTTTTCATCGAACTTTCCTTTTGAAAAATCCACAATCTCAATTGCTCCCATTGCGGAATAGACTGTCCCATTACCACCCACTCCATGTATTATAAAAATATCATGGTTTTCTGGATGTGGTCCTATATATGGTAATCCATCAGAAGACTCACCAAAGATAGCTTCATAAAAGTATTCAGATTTTAATTTAATCGAATTAGTTTGATAAGATTGAACCTGTTTAATTAATTTTTCAGAATTTATCTTAGCTTTATTCTCAGATAACGTTATATTTTCTTCATCCTCTCCACCGATGATTAAACGGTTATCCGGACTTTTTCTAAAATAAAGATAGCTACTTGAACTTTCCCAAAACATCGTGTCAGTAACCTTTTGATTGCTAATCGGTTCTGTTACAACAACAAATGAGGTCACTAAATCAATTTTCGGTAAATATTTTGAAAAACTTGGGAACACGTCATAGCCTGTCGCAATCACCAATTTATCATACTGAACACTTAAATCATCCACTACCAATTTATTTTCCTCAAATGAAAAATTATGCTCGTTCACTTGAGTTTGTTCCGATATATGCAAATCAAAATTCTGTGTAGCACTGGTCGCCATTGCAGAAACAAAGGCCATCGGATTCAGCTCCACGTCATTTTTCGAAAGCAATCCTCCTAGAGCGTCGATACCGTATTCTTTTTTTAATCTCTGTTGATCTAAAAACTCTGTTTCAAAATTCAATTCATTTTGTCTAGCAACTTCCCTTTTTATTTTCAAAATTTTCTCTTCATCATTTGAGACATAAAGACTATTGTTTCTTCTAAATGAAATAGTCGGGTCATCTAACTCATTAACAATTTCTTCAATGTAATCTAACGCTTTTTGCGATCTTAAATAAAAATCATTTGATACCTTTTTATTCTTTTCTTCATCAATATCCACCATTACAACATCACTCATATATTGAATCAAACCAGTATTTAGTGAACTTGATCCATTTGCTATTGAATCCTTTTCAACTAAAAATACTTTCTTCCCCGCTCTTGCTAAACTATAAGCCGACAATAAACCACTCATGCCACCACCAATTACTAAAACATCCACTTTATGTGTCCCTTTTTGCTTTGAAAATGATGCTTCTTTTGTTAATGTTGGCCAAAATCTTTTTCCTTTATATAAATCCATACAACCCCTCCATCTTACTATTTATAATTCAAAAAAAATGTAAATCTCGTATTTGAAAATTAATTTAATCCACTATAAAAAAAGAGCCACTTGATATTTTGCGATTAACAAATGAGATAACAACTACCAAAATACCAACTGACAAATATTACTTATTATTTACTAGTATAATTTATTTTATGATTGAAAGGTAGTAAGACGATTTAGAAACTCAGAATAAATTATTGCTCAAAATTATATTCGTTAAAACTGTATTTTTAAACAAAGTTTTGGCGGTTTCTCTCTAAGAACTCCCTGTTGCTTATAGTGTAATACATTAAGTTTAAAATTTTAAAGAATACTTTGTTTTACTTCTTTAGTTTTAAGCTATTCTTCCAGTAAATCTTATAGTTATTACCCCATCGCTCTACTAGACTTCTAGTAGAAATCCCATATTTATTCGCTAGTGCTATATTACTTAATGTTCCTTTAAAATAATCTTCAACAATACGAAGATTAACTTCGTAACTCTGTTTTTTAGACATAAAACGACCCCCATAAAGTTAGTTTTTTTTACTCTAACTTTCGGGGATCACATCATCGTCTTGATTTTAAGACACCACTCTTTTACTAATATTGTTAATCACTTATGCACTAGCGAAAATAGTCAGCTTTTTATCCAATCAACATCCAACTGATTCGCTATTTCACCACATAATTGAAATTCTCGACTATTTTTTACTTTGTGATACTGCACTTCTTTCGTGTGAGTTTGATTGATTTAATAAATTATTATCATGAGGCAAGAAGTCGGCTATTTTTTCTGGTTCCATCCATACTTTATGTGTTTCTGTTAAATGATGCTCAACCCCTTTGGTATAATCAAAACCACTGGTCGCATAATCATAATAATCGGCTACCCGCCCTTTTTCTAAGATTGGATTCGCTAATGGGATGGCCGATAATAAGGACTTTGTATATGGGTGAATAGGATTGTTAAATATTTCTTCGGTGGTGCCTGTTTCTAATAAATGTCCTAAATGTAAGACACCAATCCGATTTGAAATATATTTTACCATCGATAAATCATGAGCAATAAACAATATCGACACATTCGTTTCCTTTTGAATATCTTTTAATAGATTGACAATCTGAGCTTGAATTGAAACATCTAAAGCACTGATCGATTCATCAGAAATGATGAGTTGAGGATTCATCACCAATGCGCGAGCAATCCCAACACGTTGACGTTGACCACCGGAAAATTGATGGGGGTATCGATTAGCAAATTCGCGTGATAAACCGACTCTTTCGAGAATTTCTAATCCTCTTTGTTCGCGTTCTGCCGCTGTACCGATGCCTTGAATTTCAAGTCCTTGTGTAATAATATCAATAATTTTCTTTCGTGGATTTAAACTAGCCATCGGATCTTGGAAAATCATTTGCATTTTAGTTCGTAACATATTTTGGGTGACCGTCGACATTTTCCCTGAAATATCCTCTCCATTAAAGTGAATCTTACCTGAAGTGGGATCGTATAAACGGATTAAAGAGCGGCCGATGGTCGATTTACCGGAACCTGATTCTCCTACTAATCCATAGGTTTCACCAGGATAAATTTGAAAACTGACTCCGTCAACTGCTTTTACCGAATAATTACGACCAGCAGGAAAATGTTGCTTTAAATTATCCACTACTAATATTGGACTTGTTTCACTCATGGATTCCTGCCTCCCTTCTCATATTTTCCAATTTTTGCTTCAATACTTCTGGCATCGTTACTTTTGGCGCTTTTTCATGCATTAACCAGCTAGCCACAAAGTGAGTCTCACTTAATTCAAACATTGGCGGTTCAACCCTTTTATCAATATTTAAGGCAAATTCGTTTCGATTGTAGAATGGATCGCCTTGTTTATAATGCGCTAAATTAGGTGGGTTACCAGGAATGGTATACAATCTTTCAGAATCCATACTTAAATCTGGCATCGCTGACAGTAAGCCCCAAGTATAGGGATGCTTAGGATTATAAAATATATCGTTCACCGTCCCTTTTTCGACAATCCGACCGGCATACATAACGTTGACATAATCAGCTACTTTTGCCACTACCCCTAAATCATGCGTAATATAAATAACGGCAATGCCCGTCTTTTTTTGAATATCGGCAATTAACTCTAAAATCTTTGCTTGAATCGTCACATCCAAAGCGGTCGTTGGTTCATCACAAATGAGTACCTCAGGGTCACATGCTAAAGCAATCGCAATGACAATCCGTTGTCTCATCCCTCCTGAAAGTTGATGGGGATATAATTTGAGGCGCTGTTTACCATCGCTAATGCCGACTAATTCAAGCAATTCAATCGCACGTTCAGCCGCCTTTTTCTTGCTCATTTTATAATGAATCAACATCCCTTCCATGATTTGTTCGCCAATCGTCATAGTAGGATTAAGAGAGGTCATTGGATCTTGGAAAACCATGGCGATTCGTTTACCATTAATATGCTTACGCATTTCTTTTTTGGTAAGTTTTAATAAATCGACGGTTCTTTCTTCGCCATCGCGATCATAAGTAAAGATGATTTCACCAGAATCAACGGTTTGATTTTTACTGGCAATCCCCATAATCGTTTTGACGGTAACGGATTTACCAGAACCCGACTCTCCTACGATAGCCAAAGTCTCACCTTTAAACAAATCGATATCCACACTGCGAATGACCTGAACCGTACCTTGTGTGGTTGAAAAAGATACGTTTAAGTTTCTCATTTCTAATATTTTTTGACGGCTCATGTTACACCTCTTTCATTGTTGGATCTAACGAATCGCGTAGTCCATCAGCTAATAAATTAAAGCTCAGCATAGTCAAAGCTAAAACCAATACCGGCGGAATAATCATATAAGGGGCTGTTAAAAATGATTTAAAAGCATCACTGATTAACGAACCTAAAGAAGCTAATGGCATCGGGATGCCGATTCCAATAAAAGCTAAAAAGGCCTCAGTAAAAATCGCATTAGGAATACTAAACATTGACATAATAATTAATTGGGCGAAAATATTCGGTAATATTTCTTTGAAAATTAATTGCCATGGAGAGGCTCCTAATGTTTTAGCGGCTAATACAAATTCCTGATTTTTCAATTTGAGCATCTGTGCCCTTGCGACCCGACTCATTCCAATCCATCCAGTTAACGCAATAGCTATCGTAATACTTAATAATCCAGGTTTTAGAACAATAATTAATAACGTGACGATGACTAGATTAGGAATACCATTGATGATTTCCAATATACGTTGCATCACCATATCGACTTTCCCACCGAAATACCCAGATATTAAACCATAGGACATACCAAAAATGATGTCCACCACCACAGCCACTAACGCAATATATAAGGAAATTCTCGTTCCTTCCCAAGTTCGTGTAAAAATATCTCGTCCTAATACATCGGAGCCAAACCAATAGTAAACATTTTGGTTACTCGGATTTTGTTCGTATTTATTAATTTCAATTCTGGCCGTAGAGGTTTCCATCACTTGCGTTCCATCAAAAATGCCTAATTTTTCTAAACCAGGTATACGCGGTGCCATCAATTCATGTCCTATTGTTTGGTCATTATACCCATATTCATTTAAATGAGGACCAATTAAGGCCATTATAATAATCACAATAATACAGATTAAGCCAAATATTGAACCCTTATTCTTTTTAAATTTATTGAGAAATTGACTAAAATTTGACAGTTTAACATAGACTTCCTGTTCATTTTGCTTTGATGCACTGTCCACAAATTCAAAATCATTCGGTAAAAATTCGATTGATAATTCATTGATATTTTGATTCATTTTTTATTCTCCCTTCACCAAACGAATACGTGGGTCGAGAATACCATATAATATATCGACGACAAACATGACAAAAATAAATAAAGCTGAGTAAATAAAGGCGATGGCTAAAATAATATTATAATCATTCGATTGAATCGCATTAACCAATAATTGTCCAATGCCAGGAACAGAGAATATCTTTTCAACGACTAGAGAACCTGTCATCAACCCTACTACCAATGGTGCTAATACCGTTAAAATTGGGATACTAGCGTTTCTAAGGACATGTTTAAATAATAATCTCGCTCCACTAACGCCTTTACTTTCTGCTAGCATAATATAGTCCGATTGCAATACTTCAACCATTTCTGTACGAGTAAAACGGGCAATGGAGGCCATGGTAAATAAACTCAATGAAATGGCCGGCATCACCATACTCAATTGTTTATTGGTTGCATCAAATAAAATTGGAAACCACATATGTTTAAACCCAAAATAATATGATAAACCTAAAGCAAAAACATAAGACGGTACACTCACCCCGACAACGGAAAGTATCGTAGAAAAAGTGTCCCAAATTGTATTTTGATTAAAAGCAGCGATAGTACCAAAAACAAACCCGACGATGGTACCAATCAAAATTGCCCATAATCCTAATTCAGCCGATAGTACTAAACGCGATTGAAGCAAATCAGCTACCGGAACATTTTTGGAAATATTATAAGAAACCCCAAAATCGCCTGATAACATATTTTTGATATAATTAAAAAATTGTACTAATGGCGGACGGTCTAAACCGTATTTAGCAGCAAGTATTTGACGTTGCTCCATTGATAATTTTTCATCATTAAAAGGAGAACCAGGTAATAATTGTAATAACATGAATAATATAAATAAGATCACCATCAATGTTGCGATTGAAATAAGTGTTCTTCTAAGAATGTAGCTTTTCATTTTTTCCTCCAACTGAGCTATAAGTGTAAATAGAGTATTCTCTACCTCGAAATGGGAGAATACTCTATTATTTGAGATTCAACTAGTCTTTCGTAGCACGAACAAAAATTCGATTAGTTCCTACCGTCATGAAATCAACACCTTTAACATTACTTTTTACTAAAACAGCACTTCCTTTTTGATAAATAGGGAAAATGGCTGCCTCACTTAAGGCAATATTTTCTGCTTCAATCATCGCTGCCCAACGTTCTTCTGGTTTATCCACTAAATCACCAATAGTCACTGCTTCGTATAAAGCATCAAAATCATCATTTGACCAATTCATATTATTGTAGTTACTATTTGTTTCTAATAATTGTAAGTTAGTCGTTGGATCACGGTAATCTGGTCCCCAACGGTGAAGTGCTAAGTCATAGTCGCCATCTTGCATCCGTTGTAAACGCGTCTTCTTAGGCATTTGCTCTAACACAATATCGACGCCCGGTAAATTTGCTTCAATTTGTGCTTCTAGAGATTGAGCGACATTAATCGCTGATTCCGTATCTTCCACTAATAATGAATAAGTAAACGTATCTCGTCCTAGCGCTTCTTTGGCTTTTTCAAAATGTTCTTGAGCTTTCGCTACATCGGTTACTAATGGTCCGTCTCCGGCAGTTTCACGGAAATCTTTAGCATCAGGTCCATTCGCTAAATTAGTTGGAATGAAGTATGATGCTGCATTGGAACCATCTTTTAAGACATTATTCGCAATCACCTCGCGGTCAAAGGCTAAAGCAAGTGCTAAACGTAAATCAGCATTTTCTAACCCTGCTACCTTATTGTTTGGAGAAACAAACCAGACATATCCTGCAGGAACTGTTTTAAATTCAGGATCCGCTTTAAACAATTCTACTTGTTCACCTGTTAAAGATACCACATCTACTTGACCCGTTTGGTAAGCGAGTACCGCTTGTTGTGAATCTTTAATGACTTGATATTTTAAGCCACCTAAATGCACATTGTCAGCATCATAATATTTATCATTTTTCTTTAACTCAAAAGCGGAAGCAGCTGGTTCATAGCTTGTTAAAACAAATGCCCCGTTAGAAAGAATTTTATCTGGTGCTGTGGCATATTGATCACCAACAGAATTATAAAATTCTTCGTTTAAAGGATAAAGTGGTGAGAAGGCTAATAAGTCAATAAAGAAAGCAACAGGACGCGCTAACGTCACTTCTAAAGTTTTATCATCAAGTGCTTTAACCCCCAATTCCTCTAGCGCTTTATCGCCACTTGCGACCTCACTCGCATTTAAAACACCTGCTGCTTCTAAAATAAATGAATACTCGCTCGCTGTATCTGGATTAGCAAGACGTTGCCAACTAAACACAAAATCGTTAGCCGTAACAGGCGCATCATTTGACCAAATAGCCTCTCTTAATTTAAATGTATAAACCTTCCCATCTTCACTGACTTCATACGATTCAGCGATTCCAGGGATAGCATTACCATCTGGATCTAAAGTCATCAACCCTTGAATCAAAGACCCAATCACTTCAAATGACGTACCATCAGTAGCAAGATTATGATCAAGTGTCGCCACTTCCACATCAATATGCACATTTACGACAGCACCTTCCTCAGCTTGAATCGTCGCTGGTAGGATACCTGTAAACACCAACACGGCAACCATTACTTTTTTAAAATACCTCAAAAAAGTCCTCATCTCATTTCTACCTCCGTAAATTAAATTTTAATTAGAATTACCAATAAATATAAATTAAATTCTAATGTTTGTCAACATAAAATAGAAAATAACTGAGATATTAGTTTTTATTGATCAGATTTTATTTTTGCTAGAGGAAGAATATGCGAATGATGTGGAGTGTGAAGGGGTGGTATACTCCCTATTCCACTAACTCTTAATACCGAAATTAAGATTAACCCAATATTCCACCCTATAAAACATCACACCCAACAAAGGTTTAACCCAATATGCCACCTCTAAAAAACATCATCTCCAACCAAGGTTTAGCCTAATAGGCCACCTCTATAAAACGTATCCCCAACAAAAAAAGGAAGCCTTCATAGCTTCCTTTTCGCTCTATTATAGATTTAAAAATACCGACTTCTGGCTGCTTTTATCATTTCGTGAGCACGATCGATCGTTGGCTTATCGGCATCGGTAATGCGAGCTAATGGCCCCCGAACATGACCACACTCAATTCCTTCACGCCGTAAAATTTCTTTCATCACATCATATAGATTGCCTTGGCATCCTACCATCGTAAAAATAATTTCAGTGATTTTAAATTGGATTTCTGTTGCTAATGGGATATTACCTTCATTAATAGCCTTATCACAAGCTAAGAATAACTCTGGCATGACACCATATGTCCCGCCAATACCACCTTCAGCACCCATCACCCGTCCACCAACAAATTGCTCATCTGGACCATTGAAGACAATGATGTCACGATCTGCTTCTAATTTCCACGTTAAAATATCTTGTACGGGCATTGACGAATTTTTAACGCCAATCACATATTTGTTTTCCAACATTTTTTTGAATAAGCCCGTTGATAAAGCATATCCTGTTGTCTGTGGAATATTATAAATAATAAAATCACGTTGTCCTGCTTCAATCATGGCTGTCCAATAAGCTTCGATTGAAGGTTCTGGTAAGCGGAAATATATCGGTGGGATCGCCGCTAAAGCGTCAACACCTAATTCAGCCGCATGCTTTGCTAACTCGACCGAATCGCGGGTAGAAGGAGCGGCTACATGGGCAATGATTGTCATCTTACCCCCTACTGCTTCCATGACGCTTTCTAATACTAATTTACGTTCTTCAACATTTTGGTAAATACACTCACCTGAAGATCCACCGACATATAAGCCTTTAACTCCCACTGATAAATAGTGTTTTGCTAATGCCTTACAACGTTCAGCACTGATATTTCCTGCTTCATCATAACAAGCGTAAAACGCCGGGATAATCCCTTTATATTTTTCTAAATTGCTCATGTTCAATTGAACTCCTTTAATTATACTTCTGTTGCAATTTCTGACCCAACCAGCCAGTTAAATACTAAATCATTCACGAAAACATTCATCGCTTCATGCCCATATTCTGGCATAATATGAACACTCTTTTCACTCTCAATACGATTATATGCGGCAAATTGGGTCGAGGGTGGGCAAACATCATCCTGCATCCCAACAAAAAATTTTACCGGACATTTTATGCGATGAGCGAAATTTTTTATATCAATATATGCCAAATTATCTAAAATCCGCTGCTCCGTTTCATGGAAGGGATCTTTATACTTGAAATAACGGAATAATTCATTATATGCTTCGGCGCTATCACCTAATTCTAAAATACGTTTAAAATCTGATAGAAATGGATAAATCGAAACGACTTTTTTGATGCGTTGATTTAAGGCACCGGCAATTAATGCGAGTGCCCCGCCTTGCGACCCACCAAAACTCATTAAACAGTTTTCATCTACCCACTCTTGTTGCGCCATAATTTCAATCATTTGATAAATATCCAAATAAATATCTTTATAGAATAATTTATCAGGAGATTGTGTCATTCCACGGATTACTTGTCCTTTAACGGTTACGCCATCAAAAACACCATGATCGATCGATTTGCCTGCTTGTCCACGAACATCCATTGCGACCACGCCAAAACCTGCTGCCACGTAGTGTAAACATTGTGACCAATCTGGGCTTTGTCCTTGATAACCATGAAAATGAAAGACAACCGGCACTGTTTTCTTTTCTTTAGGAAACACGCATTTCGCATATACAACGCCATGATTCGTTCCTTTAAATTTTAATTCATATGCTTGAACATTCGGTATATTAAATTGACAAGCCTCTAATGTATACTCCGGTAATGATGATACTCGTAATAATTCATTATCCCAAAACTCATCGAAATTTTGCGGAACTTCTTCACGACCATAATAATGACGCATTTCATCAAGCGACATTGTATCAAACATAATTCTCACTTCCTTATTCTTCTGGCATTATCTCTTCTTTAAGTGGTTTTCCTTTACGAATGAGAAAAAGTCCCAAGTTGAAGATAGCACTAGCGGCCACAATTGGCATATAGACAAATAATAAATTAAACCAAAACTGTTCAGCCGTAAATTGTTTCAATAATAGGAGAACCACTAAAAGACTCACTGCAACCGCATTGATAACTAATGGTGCGGTAAAATAATGTTTAGCCACTCGGTTAATAATGACCGTTGCCATCATGGATAAGCCCATATAGAGAATGCCATAATAAAACCACCCTATGATTAATTGTGATACTGTCATATTATCCCTCCTATCGAATGTCTCAGACACCTTGAATGTCTGCTGACTCGTTCTCAATATTTTACCTTCTTGAAATGTTAATTTGGTACAACTTTCATAAAGCGAGTCGCAATCTCGTACGGTCGTGTAATGGCTCCACCTACCACTGCTGTATGAACACCTTGGGCAAAGGCTTCTGCCAATTCTTCTGGATAATGAATTTTACCTTCAGCTACAATGGGAGTATGTGTTTTTTCTACCAACTGACGCATCAGTTCAAAGTTTGGTCCTTCTGTTTGATCCTTAGTATAAGGTGTATACCCATTCATTGTTGTACCAATTAAGTCAAAGCCTAAGGCTTCTGCATGTAGACCTTCTTCAAATGTCGAAATATCGGCCATCAATAATTGATGAGGATATTTCTCTTTAATAGCTTTAACAAAATCATCAATCGTTCCATCCGCACGCGTGCAATTGGTAGCATCTAATGCGATAATATCGCTCTTTGCTTCAACTAACGCATCTACTTCCGCCATCGTAACCGTTATATAAGAATCAAATCCTTCATATGACTTCTTAATAATGCCAATGACAGGAACATCGAAAGCTTCTTTAATTTGCTTGATGTCTGTGACACCTTGTGCTCGAATGCCGGCAGCGCCCGCCTCAATCGCAGCTTTGGCCATTAACACCATCACACCACCTTCTTCGCGATAAAGAGGTTCGCCTGGTAAAGCTTGACAAGAAACAATTAATTTTCCTTTTAGTTGATCGATTATTGGATGAGTCATTATCCTTTCACCGCCCCTACTGTAATTCCTTGCGCAAAGAAGCTTTGGAACATTAAGAATACAATAATCATTGGTAAAGATGCCAGTAACGCACCTGCCATTAATAATCCATAGTTCAATGAGAATTCAGCATTTTGCGCCATCGACGCTAAACCTAATGGTAAAGTCTTCATTGTTTCTGAGTTAGTAAACACTAATTGTGAGAAGTAATCATTCCAACTAGAAATAAAAGTAAAGATGGCGAGTGCCCCAATTCCTGGTTTTACGATTGGAAGAACAATATTGATAAATTTCTTCACTTCACCGCAACCATCAATATCAGCCGATTCCAATAAGGAGTCCGGTACTGAATGTGAGAATTGTTTCATCAAGAAAATACCGAATGGCCAACCAACAGCCGGTAAAATTAATGCCCGATAAGTATCCATTAATTGCATTTCAGTAATCAATCGCAATAATGGAATTAAGATAACCTGTTTCGGTAAAGCCATCGCCCCAATGAAGATTGCGAATAATAGCTTCACACCTGGAAATCTTTTTTTAGCTAAGGCGTATCCTGCTAACGAAGCAGTTGAACACACTAAAATCGTCGTCGCAAGAGAAACAAACACTGAGTTAAAGAACCAACGCGCTGTTAATGGAATTAATAATTGTTTAAAATTATCCATTGTTGGTGTCATTGGAAACCACTCAGGTGGCATGGCAATCGCTACATCTTGAATTTTAAAAGCCCCAGAGGCAATCCAATAAAATGGGAAAATAAAGAAGATTGTCAATGCTGATAATAAAGTAAAAGACAAAATATTAAAAAGTCCAAATTTTTTAAATTCCATTTTTCATACCTCCTATTCAATGTCTTTATTTAAATACTTAAATTGTAATGTTGAAATAATCGCAATAATGGCTGCTAATACAACCCCCATCGCACTCGCTCTACCATAATCTTGGATCTTAATACCGGCTTCATAAACTAAATACATTACCGTTGATGTCGAATAATTCGGTCCACCAGCTGTCATCAATTGAATTAAGGCAAAGATTTGGAAGCTATTAATTGTCGTTGTTACCACAATATACAATGTAGTCGGAATGATTAATGGCCAAATAATATTTTTAAACATCACCCAATTTGAAGCACCATCAATTTTCGCTGATTCTAATAATTCTACTGGCACATTCCCCAAAGCCGCGATATATAAAATAATGGGTTGTCCAATACTCGTTGTAATTAGCACGACGATAATCGCATAAATAGCGGTTTGTGAATTACCTAGCCATTGAATATTTCCATCGATAATATTCATTGATTTTAGGACATAGTTGAGAATACCAAAGTCAGGGTTGTAAATCCAAAGCCAAACAACTGTAATCGAAACAACGGATGAAACAGCTGGTAAATAAAATACCCCTCTAAAGAAACTTCGCACTGCAGCCGATTTGTTATAAATATTAATCGCAATAAATAATGAAAGAACTACCACAATCGGAACCGCGATTGCTACAATAAACATGGTATTACCCATTGATCTTAGAAATACATTATCAGATAATAACTTAGTATAATTATCGATTCCTACAAAAATTTGTCTTCTTCCACGAAACTTAAACAATGACATATGAATCCCTTTAATCATTGGATATAGTACAAATGTTAAGAAGAAAATCATTGCAGGAGCAATAAAAAGATAACCACTTATGTCATATTTTCGTTTTAAACGATTTAACATCTTACTTACACTCCTTCAAAATATTATAAGACTTTAACTTTCTGTCTTGAATAAATAATAGCTAGAATTTTAGCTTAAAATCGCTAACTTAGGTCTTAAAAATTGTTAGCATTGTCGCATCATAAAAACCACCATTTTAAAAGCAAAATAAAATTTAATATTGGCCACTAAATCTTCTTTCAAAATGGTTATAACCCGTCCTATTTAACTAAAATAGAGCCCATTTCATTACTCGACAAATAGACGTTCACACCTGAAAGTCCATACACTATTTGTGTATTGTTCATAAAGCCGTCGCATATTGCGAAACCATGTGTCAACATATTTTTGTCCAATAATGAATGATGAGCTCTATCATTTCATTATATATCTTTAAAAAAGTGATTGGGAAAGAGTGGGCCGGAAGGGAGTGGGCAAGAAGTAGAAAATTGAATAATTTTCACTTTGTCTGCCTCCCCCCGCACAGTTGGGAGTAGACCAGAAGTAG
>NZ_KV805729.1:25637-35740 GCF_001811625.1 Globicatella sp. HMSC072A10
CTGTTCACCCCCGCACAGTTGAGTAGGTCTCAGACAAGTCTTTAAGACGCAGAATGAGACCACTCAACCACTGCGCTTTTAAACATCGAGCAATGACTTGATTGAATTTATCAAATTTATGCCTAACTCCTTAAGACGCAGGTTGAGACCACTCAACCACTGCGATTTTAATTAACGAGCAATCACTTGACTGAATATTCCAGCTCCATCCCAATCGACTAAAATTTAATACTATTCACCTAATAACTCTACTTCTTCAGCATAAATAGCGTTAGCTTCTTCAACGAATGCATCTAAAGCCGCTTTAACATCTTCAGTATCACCAGATAATACACCTTGTAATAATGGGAACCATAACGGACGCATTCTCGCATATCCTGGAATTGTATTATAATATGCACCAAATTGATCGCTTAATTTTTCAGCAAATGCTAATTCTTCATTTTCATATAAACCAGTTTCTCCCTCTTTAGCTGAGAAGTTACCGGTCGCTAATAAAGTACGTTTGCCCCAAACTTCGTCATTAATCATGAAATCAACAAATAATTGTGCAGCTTCGATTTTAGCGTCATCGCCATTATCAAACACAGCCGGACCCGCTACTAAATATTCATATTTTGGTGCTTTGTCCACATTAGGGAATGGTAAGAACTTGAAGTCTACATCTTCCCATTGAGCCGCTAAACCTGGACTAGCTAAAATTGATAAGGCAGCTTTTCCTGACTTGAAGTATTCTAAAGCATCTTTTGCTTCTAAGGCTGCTCCTTGTCCTAAGATACCAGTAGGAGCTTGTTCCTTAATCCATTCTAAAGCTTTGACTCCTGCTTCATTATTAATGGTATATTCTGTTACTTCATCATTGGTAATCCATGAGCCAAATAAGTTAGAGACAAATGCACGTGGACCTTGATCTCCTGCTTGTGATTTAGAATAAACAACGGTTGGAATTGTATCGCCTTCAGCATTATTCACTGCTTCTAAAAATGCTTGGAATTCATCGACAGTCCAATTACGATCTTCACTATCTAAAGGTAATAAATCCGTTACACCTAATTCATCTGTTAATCCAACGTTTACTGCCATTAAGAACGGTGCAATTCCTTGTGGGTATAAGTATAATTCATCTTCAAATGAACTCGCTTTAACCGCTGCTTCAATTAAAGTGCTAGTATCAACATCAGTGAACGGTGCTAAATATCCTTTACTTGCCCAGTCAATAATACGACCAGGTGCATCATAGATAACATCCGGATTGGTTTGTGACTGTAATGCCGTTTCAATTTTTGCTGGACCGTCCGTAAAGTCTAATTTTTGATATTCCACTTTAATGTGTGGATATTTTTCTTCGAATGCTGCGATTAAAGCTGCATCATAATCTTCTGATGCTGGGAATTCTTTATCGCTAGTAAAGTTAGGGAAGTTCCAATAAGTGATGGTCACTTCTTCTTCGGCACTAACGACTGCTGGAGTTACCGATGCTACAACACCTGATAATACGGTTGCTGACATAGCGAAAGCTACTAATTGCTTGAATTTCTTAAATTTCATCTTTTTATTCCTCCGTAAAAATAGCTTTTTGTAAAATTTCTTGAACTGTGGTCTTCATCTTCATCGCATAGTGATGATTTTCTAATAATTGCAATGTGATGATGTCGATTAAATAATAAAACGGCAATTGTGAATTAGCGAATTGATCGTTATTCACGAAACGACTACTATGGACAAAGAATGTCTCATCCGATAACTTAGCAATGGTACTTCCTTTGATACTGGTCACACTGATGACAGTTGACCCGTTTGATTTTGCGTTTTTTAATGCATGCACCACTTCCTTTGTTTCTCCTGAATTACTAAACCCAATGACAATATCACCAACCTGTGTAATCGCACTTCCGATAATCATCATATGCGAATCCGTTTCAGCAATCGCATTAATTCCCATCCGCGATAAGCGAATCGCAAATTCTTTTGCTGTTAATCCTGAACTCCCCATACCATAAATGACGATACGATTGGCATTTTTCAATATTTGAATCACACGATTAATCTGTGCTTCATCAAGTAACTCCGCCGTCCGTTCAATTACCCGGTTATAATATTGCGTTACTTGATAAAACGCATTGACATTTTCATCTTTCTCATCGCTCAATGCCGAAGCAGAAAGCTCCATTTTTAGTTGGACATAACTATCACAACCCACTTTGCGACAAAAACGCGTAATAGTAGCAGCTGATGTACCAATTGCTGCTGATAAATCTTGAATACTGATATTTCCTAAATGTTTTTGTTCTTGTAACAAATAAGTTGCTATCATCTGTTCTTTTGGTGAAAAATTTATAAAATTAGCTTCTATCTTTTCTACCAAACTCATTGTAAATCACATCCTACTATCTTAATAAAGATGAAAGTATAAAGCTCCTAACATGCCGGCATTGTTACCCGCCCGCGCAGGACTTATCTTTGCTGTTAAAAATCGTTCACTGACTGCTAACTCTTTTAACTTTTGCTCTATTGCTGGAATCATAATATCATGTTGAGCTAAGATACCCCCTCCAAGTACAATATGATCTGGATTCAAAGTGTATTGCATGATCAATACGCCTTTCGCTAGAGCACTTATAAATCGTTCAAACACTTGATTCACTCGTTCGTCTGATGCTAATCTTAAGCGTTCAAAAAATTCTTCGCCAGTTATCTCCTCATTGAGTTGGCGCTTCGCGTCTGCTAGTAAGGCGGTAGTGGAAGCTACATCTTGAAAATATTGACCTTCAATTGGCAAATACCCTACTTCTCCAGCCATAAAACTTGGCCCTTCATATAATTTCCCATCAATCATAATGGCTCCACCGACACCTGTTCCAATGGTTAAGCATACTAAAGTTTTTGGTTTTTCTAATTCAGTAAAAGCTTGCCAATACTCTCCTAAACAAGCAGCATTCACATCATTTATTACCGTACATTTTACTTTTGTTAATGCCTCTATCGTTTCTTTTAAAGGAGTGCCAGTATAACCTGGTATTGTATACCCCGCATACGTGATGACTCCTTTTTGGGAATCTACCACTCCGGCTGATGAAATCGCAACACCTTGTAATTGATACTTTTCTTGAATTGTCGTACAAATTTGACAAACTTGCTCCAAAATATGATTTGTAGACTCCGTTAATTTCGTTCTCTGACGTTCTGTTGCACTCAGTTGTACGCCTTCATTATCAAATACTGCATATTTAATATATGTACCGCCAATATCTATTCCTAGATATGACACTCGCTCCCCCTCCTTTAAAACGCTTTCTTGATTTCGCTTTCATTATATCATCGACAAAAATTAATTTCAAGTATTTTTTTTATGAAAATTATTTTCTTTTTATGCTTAATTTAAATGAACCACCTACTGATGATCCCTCACTTTTTATGCTTGAAAATGTTGCTGCTGATTAGAGTAGGATAACGAATGGTTTTAGGACTTTAATTAGCATTAGATAATCATGCTAAGAAAGAAGTAAGCAAAAATGACTGAGATCCTTCCAATAATGTAAAAGTATGGAGATGCTGTTGCTTTTACACACATGTAACATCAAAACTTACGTGTACAAGCAACACTTTATTATAAAATTTAGGTGGATTGAGAGAAAAAAGTTGATAGTGACAACAATCTTTTTATTATTTGTATATTTAATTACACTATTATAGATTGGTCGACACACCTCAAGGACAACTTTGAATTTCAAAAGCGATCTTTTAAGTGCAGACTATTACAAACAACGGTACAAATAATTTAATCGGATGAGTAACAACAACTATGTTATTAATTCACTCCATCTACTAATAAACACATAAACCATTAGCCAATCACTTTGATAATCAACCTGAAATCGATTAATCAATTAAAACGTCAACTATAATAAAAAGTGCTACAAAGCTTTACATAAGGTGAGCTTTGTAGCACTTTTTTTCAACAAAATATTTTATATAATTTCAGAGATTTTCACAAAAAGCAAAACCCCAAACTCGTAATCTCGTCATCTCCCTATTAATTCCCTTGTTTAGGCACAACTTCTAAATAATCAAAGAGTGTCCAGACAAATTGGTTTCCTGTTAATCGATTTAAACTACCTCTTCCACAACGCACTTCATCATATTGAGTTACCTCATCACTGAAAATCCCTGGACCATATATCGCAATTGGCACTGGCTCTCCTGAATGCTCCCCTTTCTCACATGGAGTGGAGTGATCGGCACAGAGTGCTAATAAGGTGTTTTCAGGTAGATTATTTTTAAGCATCCCTACCATTTCATCATACTTTTCAATCGCTGCGACTTTACCTTGTGGATCATTATCATGCCCCATTAAATCGGTAGCCTTAAAATGGACATAAACAAGATCAAAGTCTTCAATGGCTTGCAAGGCTTTTTGGGCTTTTAATGGATAATTCGTATCTACGCTGCCTGTAAAAGATTCATCCGTTTCAGTATGGTAGCCCGTCATTTTAGCTACACCTAGGACGGTATCTTCTCCAGCAATTACCTTACAAGTAAATCCCATCTCTTTACCTAATTGAGGAATATTTGTCATTTTACCTGCTCCACGTGTAATTAAAAAATTAGCAGGAAGCTTATTATCCTCTATTCTTTTCAAATTAACAGGATGATTTTTCCATTTTTCATAAACAACTTTAAAATATTCATTCAATACTGCTGCTGTTTTTTGGGCTTGTATCGAATCATCAAGTGGTAATACTTCTTTATATGGGGAGCCATCATTAGGCGCTTTAGGGTCTGAATCACTAATTCGATCCGATAACCCTTCTCCTCTCATGACTAAAACGGCACGATGTTCCGTGGCTTCTTTTAAAATAAATTCTACGCCATTAATAACGGTATGATTGATTGCCTCAACGAGTTCCGATGTCCCTACTCTAATTCTGCCTGCTCTGCGGTCGATGACAATTCCTGTATCATCCACTGTAGCAAAATTACATCTTAAAGCAATATCTCCTTCTTTGAGATCTAAACCAACACCCGCCGCTTCAATTGGACCTCTGCCTGGATATAACTGATGGTCATGTCCAAATAAAATTAAATGTCCCATATCCGTACCAACAGTAATACCTGGACTAATCGGATCCATTAAGCCACTTTTTCCCTTTTTAGCAATTTCATCTAAATGAGGTGTTTGGGCAAACTGTAATGGTGATAAATGGTTCAATTCTTTTACCGGACGATCACCTAAACCATCAGCAATGGCGACAATTACTTTCTTTTTCATGTTATCAACCAACTTTCTCAATTAATGTATAATCAATTGTAGCCATGTAAAATAGACAATTGAAATCACACTAGCATTTACAAAACATCCCACTAAACCAAATTTAAGCTCATCTAGTACTGAAAAATATCCTGTACCAAAATATAAGGTATTGACTTTTGAATGAGGCGGTAATGTAATCGTTGAAGCAATACCAAATGAACATGCTAAAGCTAACGATACTGGATCCATTCCTAAAGTGGTTGCGATGGTGATAATAGCCGGAATTAAAATAGTGGTTCTAACAGTTTTACTGGTAAATAATAGATGACTAAATACCGTAATGAAAATTAAAATAACTGCTACTAAACCATGATTCAATTTGTCTAAACCAATCGCATCGACTAGATGTTCGATTAACCAGCTAGCACCACCTGAATCATTAAAAGCGTTCCCCACTGCATACGCACCAGCAGAAAAGATCATTAAATCCCATTTGATTTTGGCTTGTTTCCAAGTTAATACCCCAACTTTAGGTAATAAACACAATAACATACTCAATACTGCCGTTTGTTCAGTTGAAATTTCAAAACCAAACCAACTCTCTTGAAAATCACCTGTTGCCCATAAGAGTAATGTGATTAAAAAGATAATTCCGACTCGTTTTTCTGCCGAAGAAAATTTACCTAAATGATTCAATTCTGTTTTAAGTTTTTCTTGAACAATTTGATTGGCATCCTCACCACTATTATCCGCTATGTTAAATAATTTTAAACCAATGATAAACATGAAAATGGCCGTTAATAGCGCCTGAGGTATCGAACCTAATAACCAGTCCATATAACCAATATGCCCACCTGCTTGTTCGTTGATAAACCCTACCGCAATGACTTGAGCAGAGGTTGCAGTCATGACCATTGAGGTAGCAAAAGCATTATTATGGACACCTTGTAACATCATTAATTTTCCATATTTGGATTCACCCGGTAGAGCTTGATAGACTTCTAATAATACTAAAGCAATCGGTACAATTAAAGAAGCTCTTGCTGTAGTGGATGGTACAAAAAAAGCTAGTAAAAAATTCACAATAACAAAAACGGCTAAGGTTCTAATTTTATTTTTCCCAAATTTGGTAACGAGTGTTAACGCTACACGCTTACCTAAATTTGTTTCTGACATTGCTGAAGTTAAGACAAACGCGGCAACCATTAACCAGATAATATCAAAACCTAAAGTGCCAAAAGCCACTTTTTGATTTTCAACCGCTCCTACTAAAGGTAATAATAAAATGGCAATAATGGATGTTTGATAAATGGGAATCGGTTTAGTTACCCACATAATTAACGCAGAGACAAATATCGCAAGACTTTTTTGACCTTCAATTGTCATTCCATTAGGTAATGGCATAAAAAATAAAATAAAAAAGGTGATGATTGAAAGAACGATTCCGATAATAGGTGAATAATTTTTATTATTCTTGACTGCATCAGACATATTTTCTCCTCATTTCAATTGTATTTAATGATCATTATGGTATTATTATACAAGAGAAAACGGATACTTTCTAATTCCGTTTTACACGTCAACAATACCATTTTGGAATAATTAAATCATATTATGAGTAGAGGTGCCTCACATGGTTTTTGAAAAAATATACACGTTTAATACCTTATGCAAATTCAAAAACTTTTCAACGACAGCAGAACATTTATACATTAGTCAACCGAATGTCACGAAGCAAATCAAGCGTTTGGAAAAAGAATTAGATACTGAACTGATTCTCAGAACGTCAAAAACTTTTGAACTCACGAAAGCGGGAGAAGCATTTTTTGACTTTACCGAAATATTAATCAAAGAACATGAGCAATTCAATCATCGACTCGCTATCATTAAACAAGAAAAAGATCAACTAAGACTCGGGACCACCAATTTAATCGGAAACAGTATCCTGCCAAATATCTTACTAGAGTTCACCCAAGAATTCCCTAATTTAAGACTCAATTTACAAGTCGAACGCTCAAAGCAAATTGTTAACTTGCTGGTTAATGGAAAAATCGATTTAGCGCTCCTGTCGTCCTATATTAACGTGCCTAGTAAGAATTACAAACAACAAACTGTTTTTAAAGATAAATTAGTCTTAATTGTTCCGCCACATCATCGCTTAGCTCATCTATCTTACTGTCAATTAAGTGACTTAAATGAGGAGGCTTTTATTACGAAAGAGGATAGTGCTTCACTCGTTAAATATTTAAAGGAACAACTCAATCATCCTAAATTCTTAAATCAACCCACAATTAACATTAGCACCCAAACTAGTATTAAACACGCTGTAGCTAAAGGGTTAGGCATCGCCATCGTCTCTGAACAATTAATTGAAAATGATATTAAATTAAATAAACTTTGTAAACTGGAAATAGATGGCTATCCACTTTCGCGTGACATTCAAATGATTTACCGCTCCGATATTAATTTACCGATGGCCGCTAGTTTATTCAAAAAACATCTCGAAAAAATTTCGAAAGAAGTTTAAAATCAATCGTGACTGTTTAAAATGAAGATGATATTCCTTCGCTAAATGTAATACCTTTGTGCAATTGAATTGTTCTTGGTCTAAATTTTTCGCTGAGTTGTATATTAATATAAGAGTCAAACTGAATTTACAGTTTTTGCCCAATGCCTATAACAAATACAGTGTGAGAACCTTATAAACACGATTTTTAGACCTATAATCTTATTTACACCACATTTATATCATATTTTGTGGTAATATAGAGAAAACAGATTGGAGGTTTAGCAATGGAACAATTACCTAATTGCCCGCTGTGTCATTCAACCTATACTTACGAGGATCAGTTAATGTATGTCTGTCCAGAGTGTGGACATGAATGGAACCAAGTTGAATCATCAGAAGAAAATGAAGAATTTTCAATTAAAGATTCAAATGGCAATCCATTAGTTGAAGGTGATGATGTTATTGTTATCAAAGATTTGAAAGTAAAAGGTTTTAAGCAGGCAATCAAACAAGGAACAAAAGTTAAAAACATTCGTTTGATTGATAATCCTGCAGATGGTCATGACATTGATTGTACAATAGATGGCTTTGGACAAATGAAGTTAAAATCTGAGTTTGTGAAGAAGGCATAATAAACAGAGTTATATACTTTTAAATATATTGCCTTAAATTAAAAGAGGCAGGGCAAAAACTTTTTAAATTCTGTTCAGGCGTATCTATTTAATTCAAAGCGCAGGGGTTGAGTGGTCTCAACTGTGCGGGGGTGGGCAGACGAAGCGAAAATCAACTGATTTTCAACTTCTTGCCCACTCCCTTTTTTACATTGATTAAACATTTATTTGAAGTGTTCCTGTCAAGTCCATAATATTGTCATACGAAACCCACAAGCATGCTTTAAAAATTTCTTTAAGAAATACTCATTTATTAAACTAAATATATCTATAGTCGAGTTTTAGAAATTTCTATTTCATTTATCTACCACTAGACTTAATGTATTTATAGTTATTTACATTGCATCATTTGAACGCTTTAAAGTTTATTAAAACGACAAAACAAGGTCATTATCACGATTCCGATAATGACCTTGTCTTTTTATGGACTGGACTTTTTGCCCAGCCTCTATCTATAAAATAAAGTTCAGAAAAGTCTCTATCGTGCCACTTTCATACATGATGTATAGTCCAAGTGGAATAAATACTAAGGGCACAATGATTCGCTCATATTTTTCAATTGTCTCGGATATTAACGGAATAAAGGATAGCATCCCACTAAGCTTGCAAAAGATAATTATGCCGATTGAAAACACAAGCAACGCCACGAGGGTCTGTGACCAATCTAACGAAGCAAAATAAGGGATATAGATACCTAAATTATCTCCGCCAGACGCAAGTGTCAGCAATGTAACTGTCCAAAACAGTTGGCTTTCCTTGCTTTGTTCTAATCTTTCTATAATTTCTTCCTCTTCTTCTTCCTCACCTTCTCCAACAATGGCAAAGCGAATTCCTAAATAGATAGGAATTAAACCAAGCAATCCAACCATCCATGCTTCAGGCACGAAATTAACGACATAAGCAGCAACTAAACTCGCCCCTACAAGTAAGCCTGTGCCTAGATATTGCCCCGCATAAATATGCCATTTCTGTTTATTCTGTGATAGCTGTGCAAATAAAATAATTAAAATGATTAAATAATCGATACTGGTTGAAATATAAACACCAATAGCAGATATGATTGTCTGTCCCATTAAAAAACCTCCTGTATTAGTCAGTAATATATCAGTAGATTTTAAGAGAGCACAGACACATTAATTTAGCTATCGCTAATGGGTAATGTCGAACGTAGGAAAGCATTTTACTCCTCCTCAAAAAGTAGTTACAAAGTAGTTTCTAACTGAAATTCGGTGACTACTCCACGCAAAGTATAACCCACTATACTTTACTTTGCAAGCAAAGCGAGGGATCTACGAGGGGTATTGCAGATGGCTATTTCGGCTCTTTTGAGCCGAGTATCGACGCACCTTTATGGTGTGTAATTAACTGATACCATTTGAGGTTTTTGTGGTCTCCACAATTGGCTTCTACAAAACCGCATGCAATGGCGGACAACATGGCTAGAGGTTTTTGTGGTCTCCACAATTGGCTTCTACAAAACAGTTTGATATATTAAAAACTGCAAAAGAGGTTTTTGTGGTCTCCACAATTGGCGTCTACAAAACAAATTGGCAGACTGTTCAAGCAAAGACCCTGTTTTTGTGGTCTCCACAATTGGCGTCTACAAAACTTGAATGACATGAATCGCATCATACACATCAGTTTTTGTGGTCTCCACAATTGGCGTCTACAA
>NZ_KV805729.1:35840-54010 GCF_001811625.1 Globicatella sp. HMSC072A10
TTGTGGTCTCCACAATTGGCGTCTACAAAACATTTTTATATTGATTAAGCGTTAATTGCTTGTTTTGTGGTCTCCACAATTGGCGTCTACAAAACTCAAAATAATAAAATACCCCCCTTAAAGTTAGTTTCTAACTCTAACTTTCGGGGGGCACATCAATATCAAGCTTTGTAGGGTGTTTTGGTATTATTCCCATTCTTCTCATCAAGCCGCGCAATGTTCCTCTTCGTCGCATTGCTTGTTCTTGATACGCAGATGGGCCGTCATCAACTCTGCTTTCGCCTTACGGCTCGGAAATCGTTGGACGGACGTAGAAATAATTTAACTTCCGCCTCCGCACTTTAATTTTCTGAATACTGACCTTAAGGATTCTGGCAGTAGTTATCAGCCACTCATTTCGTCACATCAGTTCCTCATGCGTGGGATAACCTTGCCGGGGTAGTCCAACTGCTCTTTCTTCGACTTTATCTTGAAAATCGCTGGGGACTATTCCCATTCTTCTCATCAAGCCGCGCAATGCTCCTATTCGTCGCATTGCTTGTTCTTGATACGCAGATGGGCCGTCATCAACTCTGCTTTCGCCCAACGGCTCGGCAATCGTTGGACGGACGTAACAATAATCACTTGTGATTATTGTTACTCCCATTCAATTGTTGCTGGTGGTTTGCTCGTAATATCGTAAACTACGCGGTTGACGTGGCCTACTTCATTGACGATACGGGCACTAATGACTTGTAATACTTCCCATGGGATGCGTGCAAAATCACTAGTCATACCATCAATTGAAGTGACAGCACGGATACCAATTGTATAATCATAGGTTCTGCCATCACCCATTACGCCGACACTGCGGATGCCTGGTAAGACTGTAAAGTATTGCCATACATCGCGATCTAAGCCTGCTTTGGCGATTTCTTCACGTAGGATAGCATCAGATTCGCGAACGATTTCTAATTTATCTTCCGTAATTTCACCTAAGACACGGATTCCTAATCCTGGTCCTGGGAATGGTTGACGCCATACAATGGAATCTGGCATGCCTAGAGCTGTTCCTAATGCACGAACTTCATCTTTGAATAAAGTATTCAATGGTTCGATTAATTCAAATTGCATGTCTTCTGGTAAGCCTCCGACATTATGGTGTGATTTAATGGTTTGGGCAGTTTTTGTACCTGATTCAATAATATCGGTATATAAAGTTCCTTGTGCTAAGAAGTCTACTCCTTGTAATTTAGACGCTTCGTCATCAAAGACATAGACAAATTCATTACCGATAATTTTACGTTTTTGTTCTGGGTCACTAACGCCTGCTAATTTATTCAAGAAGCGATCTTTGGCATTGACACGAATAATATTTAAGCCAAATTTTCCACCTAAAGCTTCCATTACTTGGTCGCCTTCGCCTTTACGTAATAAACCGTGGTCAACAAAAATACAGGTTAATTGATCGCCAATGGCTTTTTGTAATAGGACACCTACAACTGAGGAGTCTACGCCTCCAGATAAGCCTAATAAGACTTTGCGGTCACCCACTCGTTCTCTAATTTTCGCAATTTCAATCTCAATGAAGTTTTCCATCGACCAATCGCCTTTAGCCTCACAAATATTGAAGGCGAAATTACGCAACATTTCATTACCATGGATACTGTGACGTACTTCTGGATGGAACTGTACGCCATAAATTTGGCGTTCTTCATTTTCAAAGGCAGCAAATGGGGTTTGGCTATTGCATGCGGTAACTGTAAATCCTTCAGGTATTTGGGTAATTAAGTCACCATGACTCATTAAGACATTTTCTGATTCACTTAAACCAGCAAATAAGCCTGTTTCTGTATTTTTCACCTCAATGGCAGCTGTTCCGTATTCCTTTTTAGTACCCGGTTCAACTTTTCCTCCATATAAATGGGTCGTCAGTTGCATACCGTAACAAATTCCTAGTACTGGAATACCTAAATCAAAAATAGCTTTATCAACGGTAAAAGCATCTTCTGCGTATACGCTATGCGGTCCACCTGAAAAAATTACCCCGATAACATTACCCTCTGCTTTAATTTCTTCAGCAGTGGTATCATTAGGTAATAATTCACTAAATACGCCAAATTCACGTAAACGTCGTGTGATTAACTGATTGTATTGGCTCCCAAAGTCCAAAACAACAATCTTTTCCATTTCTGTCATTGTTTGTGTCACAATTTTCCCTCCAAATTAATTAATATTTTCGTACAGCAATTTTATCAACATAGTGATTAGTAGTCTTGTGAATAACCACATCAGCACGGTCTCTTGTTGGTAAAATGTGTTCGTTAAGATTGACTAAGTTTACCTCACGCCATACTTTCTTAGCGTATTCGTGAGCTTGATTGCGTGGCCATTTACTCATCTCATGATAGTAATTGTCCGGTTCTTGTTGCGCTAAATCCATTAACATATCAAATCGTTCAATATACCATTGACGAATTAACTCTTGCTTCGCATCAACATAAATTGATAAATCAAAAAAATCACTGACATAGATTTCTTGATTTTGTGGTAATTGTAGAACATTGATTCCTTCAATAATCAAAATATCAGAATTTTGAATCAGTTCATATTCCCCTTCCACGATATCATAAATATAATGTGAATAGATGGGATATTGGACGGGTTCATCACTAACTTTTACCTGTTTAATAAAGTCTAATAATAATTGCATATTATAGCTTTCAGGGAATCCTTTACGCGACATCAGATTGCGACGTTCCAATTCAGCGTTAGGATACAAAAATCCGTCTGTTGTCATATAGTTAATCGTTAAATCTGGATAGAACTGTTCTAACAATTGGGTTAAAACTCGTGCTGTGGTACTTTTTCCCACAGCCACACTCCCACAAATACCAATAATGAAAGGTGGCAAGGTTTTGCGAACAGGTTCTTTTGAGACTAAAAAGGCACGTTTTTCCTTCAAAAGACGAACTTGATTTTGGTAAACCATATCAATATAATCTACTAATGGACCATAGACCTCTTTCACATCTTTTTGTGATAAGCGGTCATTCAATGATACCAAGTCAGACAATCGTTCAATTGTATATACGGATGGCCCATTTTGATGTAATTGTTGCCATTCTGCCCGAGTAAAGTTTTGAAATAGTGGTGACTTCATTCGATTTTCCTTTTTCTTCATATTTTGTTATAATCTTAATGTTATCAATGTCAAAATACAATCGATAAGCACTTGCTTTTCCATTGTAACATAAAATATTTAATCTTTCTCAAAAAAATGGTTATTTTTTATCGCTTTTTTAGAAATTTATCGTTATTATATTGAGAGTGGGGCAGAACTCGAAAATAAGCTTTTTTCAATGGCTACCCCGTACCCTCTCAATCAATCGATATCAACCCTTTCCATCGGATGCGTTTGATATCATTCAAGTACTACACTTAAAATAAATACTATAAGCTTTGGAAAGTTGATTTAATTCTGACCAGACGCTTAAATTTAGGAGGTTTTTCGGTGTCAATCGAGCAATTCGAATCGTCTGAGTCGATAAAGGAAAGTCAAGCCCCTCTGCATGATCAAGACTCACGCGAAGTCGGAGTTGGTACCGCTCATAGTAAAATTATCTTAATGGGTGAACATGCGGTGGTGTATGATTATCCTGCTATTGCGTTGCCTTTTCCTGCCGTAAAAGTGAATACAACTGCACGTCATTCTGATCGTGATTATATAGAACTAGATTGCCAATATTTTGTTGGAGATATTTCAATGGCTCCTAGCATTTTATTAAATATTGTCAAAGCGATCGAATTAACATTAGAAACTTTTGAATTAGGACAACCGTCTTTATCGATTAAAATCATCAGTGACATCCCGCAAGAGCGTGGGATGGGCTCATCCGCTGCAGTATCGGTTTCAGTGGTTAGAGCGATTGCTGATTTATTCAAAGTTGAATTATCAGATTACCAATTACAATTTATAGTTAACCAAGCGGAAGTAATCGCTCATCAATCAACCAGTGGGATTGATACTTTAATGACCAGTACTGCTCAACCAATCATTTATCGCAAGAGTTTAGCTCCCCATCATTTTGAATTAAATCTTCCAGCCTATTTAATCGTGGCCGATAGTGGTCAAGCAGGTCAAACACGTTCAGCGGTCCAACATGTCGCAGAGTTACGTAAACGTAAACCACTATTTGTTGATGATTCAATGAAAGCGATTGGACAATTTGTTCATCAGGCTTATCAAATGATTGCTCAGAAAAATGTTATCGAATTAGGACGTTTAATGACTTATAATCATTATTACCTTAACCAATTAGGGGTCTCGAATACCCATATCGATAAAATCGTCAATGCCGCTTGGATGGCTGGTGCTTTAGGTGCAAAACTAACCGGTAGTGGACGCGGAGGCTGTTTAATCGCCTTAGCAGAATCGAAACAAATGGCCCGTAAAATTGCCCGTGCCATGCGTGAAGCCGGGGCTGTTCAAACGTGGTATTTAAATTTAGAAAGTTAATAAGAATAGATTTGTAGACTTTTGGTTAGTGTGTTCGTGCGTACAATTAAAGGTCTGCATTTTTTTAATAAAGGAGGAATTCTTTTGTCTAAGAAAATAGGTTATTATCGCGCCAATACCAATATTGCCTTAATCAAATATTGGGGAAAACGCAATAAAGAATTATTTTTACCGATGACCAGTAGTTTATCATTAACCTTAGATGCTTTTTATACCGATACGAAGGTTACGGTCGATTCAAATTTATCTCAAGATTATTTTACTTTGGATGACGTCGCCCAAAGTTATACTGACACTCAAAAGGTATCAAAATTTGTCGATTTATTCCGCAAACTAGCGGGAAGCCAAGAGCATGTTCATATTGAAAGTGTCAACCATGTCCCTACTGCTGCGGGTCTAGCATCTTCTGCCAGTGCTTTTAGTGCCTTAGCTTGTGCACTTAATCAAGCTTTTAATCTTAATTTAGATCAACGGACGCTTTCCACTTTAGCTCGTCAAGGTTCTGGTAGTGCGAGTCGTAGTTTATTTGGTGGATTTGTTGAATGGCATAAAGGTGAAGGCGATAACTCCGATTCAAGTTATGCAGAACAGATTGCGGATGCTGACTGGGATATTGCGATGTTAGTCATTGTGATCAATGATCAAAAGAAACAAATTAGTAGTCGTGTCGGTATGGAACATACCATTCAAACTTCTCCTTTTTTTGCTTTATGGCCACAAGAAGTTGAAAAAGACTTAGCCCTTATTAAACAAGCTATCAAGGATAAAGATTTTAAAACTTTAGGTGAAGTCACTGAACATAATGCGATGAAAATGCATGCTACCACGATTGCTGCCAATCCTTCGCTTACTTATTGGGCACCTGCTTCTATCACCGCTTTACAAGCTGTGCAATCGTTACGTGAGGACTTACGTTTTGAATGTTACGCTACCATGGATGCCGGTCCAAATGTAAAAGTCTTATGTCGTAAAAGTGAAATCGACGCCTTATCTAAACAATTATTAACTCATTTTAAACCCGAACAGCTCATCAAAGCTTATCCAGGTGAGGCACCGCGCCCATTACCAATCGATTAGGAGATTCAAATGCCTTATAAAGACATATTATTAGAAACATTAAAGATAGAGAGTGAGCAGGCTTTTGTCACGCAAACAGTCTCCACCCCAGGAAAACTCTATATCGCTGGGGAATATGCGATTTTAGAACCGGGTCAAGCTGCCATCCTAGTGGCATTAGACGCTTACTTGTCTTGTACAGTCAGTTTATCTAGTAATCATTTGTCAGGAACTTTACAATCAACAACCATTCAAAATGAGCCTTTCAACTATACTCGTTCCACTCATAGCCAACCCGGTTTAATGCCTGCTACAATGTGGCCGAAACGTTGGGCTTATGTTTTAAGTGCTATTGAAACCGTTGAACGCTTATTAGTGGAATTAAATCGCCCTTTACAAAATTATCATATTCAATATGAAACCGATTTGGAAGCTGAAAATGGTCATAAATATGGTTTAGGCTCTAGTGGTGCCGTCACTGTCAGTACGATTCGGGCATTATTATGTTTCTATGGTTACTCAGTCCATCCATTGATTATCTATAAATTAGCAGCAATTGCTTCATTAAAGGTTTCGACAAAGGGAAGTTTTGGTGATCTGGCTGCCAGTGCTTATGGTGGTTGGATTTATTATCAATCCCCAGATCGTCGATGGCTAGCCGAACAAATTGCAGCAACACCTTCTTTAATCCAATTACTAGCTAAAGATTGGCCTCAGTTAGCAATTCGCCATTTAACGGTCCCTCACTCTGTTGACTTGGTGATTGGCTGGACGGACGCACCGGCTTCGACGGATGAATTAGTCCATCGTTACCAACAACATCGCGATACTGAAAGTGACATCTATCAACAATTCCTAGCCAATAGTCAGTCGACTGTGCAACAATTAGCCCAAGATTTAGAAAAGGGCGATGTGGTTCTCATTCAAAAAGGCATTGCCAAAGCGCGTCAATTATTAAGAAAGATGACCCAACATTGGCAACTGCCACTTGAAACCCACCATTTAACTCGTTTAATTGAAATCGCCCAATCGCATCAATATGAAGCAAAATCATCTGGTGCCGGTGGTGGCGATTGTGGCATCGCGATTGGTTCTTCTCATTTAAATCGTCAAGAACTATTAAACAGTTGGAAAGTCGCTCATATCATACCGCTCCCTTATCAGGTTACCCAGCCTTTCCAGGAGAGTGAATAAATCAACGAATTTTTATCCATATGAAAGGAGCTATCATGTTTCAATCTCAATTACCATCATTTTCACAAAAACGTAAAGATGACCATGTAAAATATGCGTTAGAACAACAATCACAAAAGAAAATTTCAGCCTTTGAAGGCATCCGCTTTGTTCATCAGTCTTTTGCCCCGTTAACCTTAGATCAAATTCAACTGACAACTCATTGGGCTGATGCCATTCATCAATCACCCTTTTATATTAATGGCATGACCGGTGGATCGGCTAAAACCAAACAATACAATGAAGCACTTGGTCGCGTAGCTGCCGCAACCGGTTTAGCAATGGCGACGGGTTCTGTCAGTGGGGCTTTAAGTGACGAATCCGTCCGTGATAGCTTTACTATCGTGCGTAAAGTCAATCCCAACGGTTTTGTGATGGCCAATCTTGGAGCTCATCATGACCTTGAAAATGCTAAACGAGCGGTCGATTTATTAGAAGCCAATGCCTTGCAAATTCATCTGAATGTTCCTCAAGAAATTGTGATGCCAGAAGGTGATCGTGACTTTACGAGCTGGTCTAAAAACATTGAAACCATCGTACGCGAGTTGCCCGTTCCGGTTATCGTTAAAGAAGTTGGCTTTGGAATGAGTCGCGAAACGATTCAACATTTAATTCAATTAGGTGTTAAAGATATTGATGTCAGTGGACGTGGTGGGACAAACTTTATCCAAATTGAAAATGAACGCCGCGAAAAATTAGATTATCAGGCCATTGCCGGCTGGGGACAAACCACCCCTGAATCATTACTAGAAGCACAACCTTTCTTAAATCAAACCACGATCTTAGCTAGTGGCGGGATTACCGATTACTTAGACATCGTTAAAGCTTTAGCCTTAGGAGCCAATGCCGTTGGCTTATCCGGTCGTTTCTTGCAGATGGTTCATGAACAAGGCGTTGAGCAGTCCGTTGAAATGATTGAAAATTGGAAAGAAGCCATTCAACATTTAATGTTAATGCTAAATGCCAAATCTGTTAAAGATTTACACCAGATTAATTTAATATTACCATCTGACCTGCGGGACTGGGCCGATGCTCGCCAAATTGAATGGCGACATTTTGGTAATCGTCAACAATAAATTATCACTACAATATCCTTTGTTAGCAACAATTGTCTAATAATGGATATTGTTTTTTATTTGATTCTGGGCGCACCTTTCTACTTCTGGTTCAAATGAACTTTGGAGTGGACTAGAGCTAGAAAATCATCTTTAGTTCACTTTGTTTGTCTATAACCGAAAAGTTAGGAGTGATACAGAAGTAGAAAATGAATGCTTTTCGCTCCGTCTGTCTAGCATCTAGAAGTCTGGGTCACTCAAATACTGCACAATGAATAAATCAATATCAAATGTATATGTCCAGCCTCTTGCCACTACTCTCACACCCCTTTGTAAACTATTATTAATACCTGTTCAAAATTAACACATTTTAGCTAAAATCTTGTTAAAAAACATCGTTTTTCGCCAAAAAATTTTTTTTTTTTGAAAACGTCTCAAAACCTGTTCAAAATGAACAGTCTGACAAATATTTTTGGTTTAAGACTAAAAACACAGTCCTTTTTCTAAGCGAACTCCAATCATCTCTTTAGTGAATCCTATTCATTAAAAAATCAATTTCTATCAAAACATCCTGAATGTCAAATTTCACATCAAAAAAAGCTGAAAGACTTCACACACTCGTCTTTCAGCACTGATTATTTATTAAGCTTCGGTTATCACTTCGTAGATGAGCGGTTCTTTTTTAGCAGAATCACTAATCGTTACCGCATCATACAAACGTTGTTTAACTTCTTCAACGTCTTCTCTATTACTATAAATCGTTAATAAGGCATCGCCTTTTTGTACTTTGTCGCCTACTTTTTTATGTAAAATTAAGCCAACAGCTGGATCAATCGTATCTTCTTTCGTTTCACGACCAGCACCTAAAACCATTGCTGCTTCGCCCACTTTATTCGCGACCCAATTGCTTACTACACCGTCTGTTAAAGCTGGCAACTCAATCTTATATTGAGCTTGCGGTAATAAGGTAACATCGTCAGCAATCTTTTCATTGCCACCTTGATGCTTGATAAATTGTTTAAAGGTTGCTAAAGCTTGTCCATTCTCAATTTGAGTTTGTAACATCTCTTTACCTTCTTCTAATGTTGATACTTTATTAGCCGCCATCAACATTTGCGCCCCTAAAACTAAACATAATTCTACTAAATCAGCCGGTCCTTCTCCTTTTAAGGTTTGAATTGCTTCTTCCACTTCTAAGGCATTACCAATCGCATAACCTAAAGGTTCATTCATATTCGAAATCACTGCTAAGGTTTTACGGCCAACTTGATTCCCGATTTTCACCATAGTTCGCGCTAATTGTTCTGCTTCTTCAACAGTCTTCATAAAGGCCCCTTCACCGACTTTGACGTCCAAAACAATCGCATCGGCACCTGCCGCAATCTTTTTACTCATGATGGAGCTGGCAATTAAGGGAATCGATTGAACGGTTCCGGTCACATCACGTAAAGCATATAATTTTTTATCCGCTGGCGTTAAATTACCTGATTGTCCGACAACGGCTACTTTATGTTGATTTACCAAGTCAATAAATTCTTCGATTGGAATTTCATAACGAAAGCCTTCAATAGCTTCGAATTTATCGACAGTTCCACCTGTATGTCCTAATCCACGTCCACTCATTTTTGCCACAGGCACGCCACATGAAGCCACTAATGGTGCTAAAACCAAGGTCGTGGTATCGCCAACACCCCCGGTAGAATGTTTATCAACTTTGACGCCTTCAATGGCAGACAAATCAATTTGGTCGCCACTTTCAGCCATGGCCATTGTTAAATAACTGGCTTCTTCCTCGGTCATGCCTTTAAAATAAATGGCCATCGCAAAGGCACTCATTTGGTAATCGGGGATACGTCCATCAGTAAAGCCTTCAATAATAAAGCGAATTTCAGCTTCTGTTAAAGCTTGTCCTGCTTGTTTTTTTTCAATTAATTCAACCATTCTCATTTTATTCACGTCCTTATCTTCAACTTATCTAGTGGTATTAGGCTTTATTGATTGCTCCTAATACACTTTAAATCTGCCATTAACTCTTATTGTTGACCTTCAATCACTTCAACCGTACCATCATTTTTTGCTACTAAAATACGATTAGGATAGTTAATGAATAATCCATGTTCAACAACCCCCACCATCGATTTTAACTCGTGGGCAACTTGTTGCGGTTGATCGATTCTGCCTAAGTGTAAATCAATGATATAGTTACCTGAGTCGGTCACAAATAATGAATCTTTACCCTTTTTACGGAAAGATGGGTTCATGCCAGCATTTTCAAAAGCTCTAAAGATGTTCCAACTGCCTGTTTGAATTACTTCTACTGGTAAAGGAAAGGCACCTAAATAATCGACGACCTTTTCTTCTGTTACAATCCAGATAATCTCATGACTATTTTCAGCGACAATTTTCTCAATTAAGTGGGCACCGCCACCACCTTTAATACCTGACATCGAACGTAAACATTCATCTGCGCCGTCCACTAATAAATCGATGGAATTAACTTCATCCAATTGTGCTAGCGGAATACCTAATTCTCGTGCTTGTATTTCTGTTTGTTTGGAAGTAGGAACGCCCACAATATTTGGCAATTCACCGTTTTTAACTCTTTGTCCCACTTCATCAACAAACCAGTAGGCCGTTGATCCTGTTCCTAAGCCTACTACCATCCCATCTTGAACATATTCCGCTGCTTTGCGTCCGACTAATTCCTTTGGATTCATTCCTCAAGCTCCTTTTCATTTCTTAAGATTTTATGTGCCCAATCAATTAATAAAATAGTATTTTCCTTGTCTGTAAAATCATAAGTCGTACCATATTTACGCAGTAATCTTTCATTTTCATCATCTAATGGTACATAATCAATCGATGCCAAACGCTTTTGTTTTACTTTTGATACTAGACTCTCCATTAACAGTAAGCGTTTAAATTGAATCGCTCCACGATAATGGAATAGTTCGACCTTTTCAATGGTTGAATCTTCAAAGTTATTGTCCAATATGTCTTTAAAGTCGGTTAACTTAGGATTAGATAATCCCACTGTAAATAAAGCCCAATGTTTATCGGGATATTGTTTAACCCATTGTTCATATATGGTTGCGTCAGATAATTGACCTTCCAATAAGCAAGAACCTAAGATAATAATGTCATAACAAGCCAAGTCTTCAACCGAAACTTGAGCACTATCCACCACCGGGCAGTGTAATTTTTTTGAAATTTCAATTGCATATTTTTCAGTCGAACCGTAACGAGAACTATGAATCACGATTATCTCCATCCATTATCACCTCTGTTTTGAAAATACTTTCACGTTTACCATTATATCATATAGCAGATTGTTTCTAAAAGCTAGTATTCTATCAATTTTTTTAAAATCGTTTAGGTATTAACTAATTTCTGTTATAATGATATTAACTTACAAAAAAGGAGAGAGTTTATGGCACCAAAAATGAAATTTAAATGTCCCGTTTGTCATCATGAAATAGAAAGACAATTCGATATCGCCATTAACACCCGTTTAAACCCTGATTTAAAAGAAAAATTATTAGACGGTACTTTATTATTATTTGAATGCGAGCATTGTGGCGCTAAGCGTCATATTTCATCTCAATTTTTATATCATGACCCAGACAAGAAATTACTGTTCCATGTTGCGCCGCAATATAATGAACAACGTGAAGCGATTCAAGCACAATTAAACGATTTAATTAATAGCTTCCCTGTTTCAGTCGATGATTATGAAATGCGTATTATGTTAAACATGGCCGATTTAATGGAAAAAGTGCAAATTTATGATTATGGCTTTAAAGATACTGAAATTGAGATGGTTAAAATGTTAACCGATGGGTTATTCGCCAAAGAAAATCCTACTGCTCAAGTGAAAAATCGTTACTTCTTCCTCAATCAAGAAGGGCAACCGAAGTTTTTATATGTAACGGATACTAACCAAATGATGGTCGATTGCCACGAACGATTACTGACCTTCATTCGCGATAAATTCAAACGCGCACTGAAACAAAATACTAAAGGTCATTTCCGCATTATTAATCATGCATGGGCAGAAAATATTTTACAAAATAAAGAACCGGAAGGCTTTATCTTACCAGAAGATTAAGCACTGTTCTTTTCTGAAACAAATCATTAAAAAAGTGAGCTCAGAAAAACTATTGAAACTTCCTATGGTTTCATCTAATTGATTGATAGTGCAATGGTTGAAGGGGCTCATATTATGTGGGGGTAGGCAGACGAAGTGAAAAACATCCGATTTTCGACTTCTCGCCTACTCCCATTTTTCGTTTTCTTCACTGATCATTATGATTCAATTTGATGCCCTGCCACTTCTCTAATGGACAAGCTTAAAAACATCATGTCGTAATGGGTTTTAGTATCATTAGCGTTTGGCTAATTTGGTACAATATCCAGCAATACGGACACGAATGCAAAGGATTAGTACAGATTGAGCCAATCCGTTCTAGCCTTATTTTCAATTACTGCAAATTGGCCAATCCGTGTTAAACATTATTTTCACTCCATATAAATTGGCCAATCCGTTTTAGCCTTATTTTCAATCAATACAGTTTGGTCAATCCGTTTTAAACATTATTTTCAAAAAGAAAAACCTTGTTCAGTGCAATTTCTTAAGTGAATACCCAAAATTTTTAGTTAGACAAAGCTAACTGCGGGGTTTCAGATTGCACCTGACAAGGTTTTTAATATTTATTATTTGGTCCCAAAGATTCGGTCACCAGCATCACCTAAACCTGGTAAGATATAACCATGTTCGTTTAAGCGTTCATCTAAGGCAGCCGTGTATAAGTCCACATCTGGATAAGCTTCTTGGAAGGCTTTAACACCTTCTGGAGCAGAAACTAGACAGACAAAGGTAATATTTTCTGGTTGCACATTGTATTTGCTAGTTAATAAATCGAGGGCCGCAATCGCTGAACTACCGGTTGCTAACATTGGGTCAACAACAAATAGACGACGTTCACTAATATCTTGAGGGAATTTAGCAAAATATTCGACTGCTTCTAAAGTATCTTCATCACGGTATAAACCAATATGACCAATTCTAGCGGCTGGAATTAAGTCTACCATGCCATCCACCATTCCTAAACCAGCACGTAAAATTGGGATAATTGCTAATTTTTTACCAGCAATTTGTTTTTGAACTGATTTTACTAATGGGGTTTCGATTTCTACGTCTTCTAATGGTAAATCACGGGTAATTTCATACGCCATTAACATCGCGATTTCGTTAGTCACCTCACGAAATTGTTTCGTTGAAGTATTTTTATCACGAATAATTGTTAATTTATGTTGAATGAGTGGATGATCTACTACTTGAAATTTTGCCAAAATAATTCCTCCTTATTTTTCGCTAATATAATTTTTATGCCCAAGCAAACATCGGCCAATCTTTAACAAACTCGATGACCTGATCATGTAATGTTGGTAATTCTGATTCATCTGCTTTTAATGCTGCGAGCATCATTTCTGCAATCTGAATCGCGTCTGCTTCTTTTGCGCCACGGGTCGTAATAGCTGCGGCACCAATACGTATACCACTTGTTTGAACAAATGATTGAGTGTCATTTGGAATTGAGTTTTTATTAACGGTGATACCCACTTTATCTAAACGTTCTTGGGCCCATTTGCCTGTAATTCCCAATGGCGTCACATCTACTAAGAAGAGATGATTATCCGTGCCACCTGAAATGACTTTTAATTCGCTTTGACTGAATACTTTTGCCATTGCTTGCGTGTTTTTAATCACTTGTGCGGCATATTCTTTAAATGATGGATCTAAGGCTTCACCGAAAGCGACTGCTTTGGCTGCAATCACATGTTCCAATGGTCCACCTTGGGTTCCTGGGAAAATAGCGGAATTAATCGCTTTTTCATGTTCTGCTTTCCCTAAAATAATCCCACCACGTGGTCCACGTAATGTTTTATGAGTGGTACTGGTGACTACATCCGCATATGGTACTGGATTTTGATGTAAGCCTGCGGCTATCAATCCGGCAATATGTGCCATATCCACAAAATAAATCGCGCCTACTTTTTTGGCAATTTGACCGATACGTTCAAAATCAATTGCTCTTGAGTATGCACTGGCACCTGCAATAATCATTTTTGGCTGGCATTCGACAGCTTTCTTTTCTAAAGCATCATAGTCAATATAACCTGTTTCGTCGACACCATAGCTATACATTTCATAAGATTGTCCACTAAAGTTAACGGGTGAGCCATGGGTTAAGTGCCCACCTTGTGCTAAGTCCATTCCTAATACGCGGTCACCCGGTTCCAGGAAAGCACGATATACCGCTAAGTTGGCTGATGAACCTGAATGTGGTTGCACATTAGCAAAGTCAGCACCAAATAATTTTTTCACACGATCAATCGCTAGTTGTTCTAGTTGATCAATATATTCACAGCCACCATAATAGCGACGTCCTGGATAACCTTCTGCATACTTATTGGTTAAGATACTGCCCTGTGCCTTTAAGACTTCATCAGAAACAAAATTTTCTGATGCTATCAACTCAATGCCATTTTTTTGGCGATTGGCTTCTTTATTAATTAAGTCAAAAACGATACTATCTTTCATCATTTGCATACCCCCGTTTCTTCAACATATTATATCATAGATTAAAGTCGATGCCACTTATCATTTCATCATTTTATCAAAAATTTTCAACCAAATCGGCTGCTTTTCTCAAACGATTCATCATCGCATGACTGGCTGGTGAATCTGGGAAGCCTTGTGCGACAATAACCTGTGCGCTTGTTTGTTCTAAGGCTCTTAAGCCGGCATATAATTGTTGGGTAGCTGAGACTAAATCCCCTTTTGCGCCATAAGAATGAGTTGCTACTATCTGTGGGTCATCATTAAGTGCTTCAAGGACGGATTGATCTGCTAATAAGGCCACTGGTTGTTCTAAATATTGAATATATTGTAAGAATTGCCGTGAATCATCCGTTATTAAGACATGAACCGGTTGTTTAGGGCTATAATGCGTGTATTTAACTCCAGGGGACAAAACGCTCGTATCTTTTAACTGTTCCTCCGCTGTTTTTTCTTCGACTTGATAACCTAATGCTGTTAAATCTTCTTTCGTAATCGCACCTGGACGTAAAATGTTGATGACCCCCGCTCGTGGCAATACGACCGTCGATTCAACGCCCACAGCTAATAACTTTTCGCTCGGTTCGACTATGCCCGCAATTTCCCCTTGAAAGTCATGATAAACATGTTCCACTGCAGTTGGACTTGGTTTACCTGATTTATTGGCACTTGGTCCGACTAATGGAATACCTGTAGCCTTGATTAGGGCTAAAGCTTCTGGATTATCAGGCATTCTGACAGCGACGGTTTCTTGTCCAGGGGTCACACTTTGTGCTAACACGCCTGGTTTTTGTGGAAAAATAATCGTCAAGGGTCCCGGCCAAAATTGCTTCATTAATTGTGCCGCAATTTCTGGTACTTCTGCCACATACTCTGCCACTTGTTCAATACTACTCACATGCACAATTAAGGGATTGTCTTGCGGACGACCTTTAGTTGCAAAGACACTTTTAACGGCGGCTTCGTTAGTCGCGATGGCTCCCAAACCAAATACGGTTTCCGTTGGGAAAGCCACTAATTGCCCAGCTTTTAATTGGGCAGCTGCTTCATTTATTTGTTCTTTCTTATAAATTTTGGTTTCCATTGCTTCACCCCTTCTGAGTATCGATTTTAATATAGCGATCTAAACCATTTAAATCTTGATGAACACTTATGATGGCATTAGGAAATGATTTTCGAAAAATTGCTTGGACAGCGCTGGCTTGTTTAAAGCCTATTTCTAACAAAATTTGGCCATTGATTGATAAAAACGATGGCAATGATTCGGCTAGTCGCTGATAAATAGCGAGACCTTGTTGCTCGGCAAAAAGTGCTGTAGCAGGTTCAAAACGTTTAACCGATTCATCCATTAAAGCTAACTCATCTTCAGCAATATAGGGTGGATTGGAAACAATTAAATCAAATTGACGTCCCTTTAAAGTAGACATTAAATCACTTTCAAGCCACTCCACTTGCACTTGATGATGCTGACCATTTTTCTGGGCTACTGCTAAAGCTGCTGGCGAAATATCAACCGCTGTTACTTGGTTTGGCGCTAATTGTTTAGCTAATTCAATCGCAATGATGCCACTCCCCGTTCCAATATCAAGCACTTTGGCTTGTGGATGTTTCTTTAAAAACGCACTTCCCATTTCAATTAAACCATAAGTATCCTCTCGTGGAATTAAGGTGTCAGGCGTTACATAGTATGTTTCACCAACAAAATCAGCTTTTCCTAAAATATACTGAATCGGCTCGTGTTGGGCTACTCGTTTTAACACTTCGTTAAAGCGCATCGCTTGTTCATCATTAAGCGGCATTTTTAAGTTTAATATTAATTGAGTATAATTCCAATCAAATGTCCGTTGCCAATAATCTTTAATCGGACTGTCTTTAATGCCGTTTTCTTGCAAAAAAACTGAAGCCCTTTGGAGAGCTTCAGCTAAAGTCATTTTAGAGCTTAGGACCATTGAGTTCCTCCAATTTTTGAGTTTGGTCATACATGACTAAGCTATCAATAATTTCGTCTAATTTCCCATTTAAGATTGAATCTAATTGTTGGATGGTTAAACCAATACGGTGATCGGTCACCCTGTTTTGCGGGAAATTATAAGTACGAATACGTTCAGAACGGTCCCCTGTTCCGACTGCTAACTTACGCGAAGCATCAATTTCAGATTGAGCTTCTGATTGTATTTGGTCAAAGACGCGAGCACGCAATACTTTCATTGCTTTTTCACGGTTTTTCAATTGTGAACGTTCATCTTGCATCGCTACTACGGTATTAGTTGGAATATGCGTTAAACGTACAGCTGAGGCCGTTTTGTTAACGTGCTGTCCACCCGCACCTGAGGCATGATAAATGTCCACTCGAATATCATTTTCATTTAATTCGAAATCAATATCCTCTACTTCTGGCATCACCACGACTGTCGCAGTAGAGGTATGGACCCGTCCTTGAGATTCAGTTTCTGGGACACGTTGGACACGGTGAGCACCATTTTCGAATTTTAATTTACTATATACTTTATGACCAGAAATCATAATGGATACTTCTTTATAACCACCGATGCCGGTAATATTCGCATCCAAGACTTCCACATTCCATCCTTGGCTATCGGCATATTTGGTGTACATATTCAATAAGTCACCAGCGAATAATTGTGCTTCGTCACCACCAGCGGCACCTCGAATTTCCATGATGATGTTTTTGCCATCATTTGGATCTTCTGGTAACATCATAATTTTAATTTCTTCTTGTAAGTTTTCACGTTCTTCTTTTAATTCCGCTAGTTCCATTTTAGCCATTTCGGCCATTTCTGCATCAAGGCTTTCATTTAACATTTCTTCGGTATCTGCTAATTCTTGTTCTACTTGCTTATAGCGACGGATTTTTTCAACTTTTGGACGTAAATCACTTTCTTCGATTGTTAATTCACGTAAACGATTGGTATCGGCAATAACCGATGGGTCACTTAATAATTCTAATATTTCTTCAAAACGAAAAATTAGTGTATCTAATTGTTCAAACATAAAATTCCCCTTCTATTTTAACTCTCCTGGTTGGAAATAACATTTTCGGCAGACAGGTAAATATGATTCATTACCGCCAATTTGAATTTGTTCCCCTTCGTAAACGGGTTTGCCCTCCACAAAGCGTAAGTTCATCATGGCTTTTTTATGACAGAACCAACAAATGGTTTTAATTTCTTCAATTTTATCAGCATATAATAATAAATACTTAGAACCTTCGAAAAGTTCATTCGTAAAATCATTTTTTAACCCAAATGCCATCACTGGAATATCTAATTCATCTACGACACGAGCTAATTGTAACACATGTTCCTTTGTTAAAAATTGCGCTTCATCGACTAAAATACAATAGCGGTGTCCTAATGCTTTAATACTTTCAAATAAATCCATGTCATCCGTAATCGGAATCGCTTGACGCTGATAGCCGGTCCGACTAGCGACTGTTCCTACAGAAGTTCTAGTATCTAGAGCGCTCGTAAAAATTTCCACCTGTTTATTTTGTTCTTCATAATTATGAGCTACTTTAATAATCTCAAGTGATTTCCCACTATTCATCGCCCCATATTTGAAAAAGAATTGTGCCATTAATAAGCCCTCCTCGTTACTACTTTCAACTATTCATAATAAAAGAAAAAAGCATTCTAGTCAATTGCTAAGATAGTAATGATAGTGTCAAATTATTGTTGGTTTTCCT